>SVPT01000020.1 GCA_015065695.1 Oscillospiraceae bacterium
CGCTCCTTGACCTTCTCCATGCCGAAGTGGTCGCGGTCAAGCTTCTTGGCTGCTGCGTCCACGTCCAGCCGCTCCTTGCTCTGGGTGTTCCAGGGCAGAGAAAGGCAGATGTCAAGATAGGTGCGCTCGTTGGCAGCCTCATGGGAGCCTACGGGCAGCTTGGCGAGCTTGCTGCAGCACTTGAGAAGCTGCTCCTCCTTGTCCTCGGGGAGACCCAGTGCGCGTATCTTCTCGCGGTAGTTGTCAGCCTCAACGGCGGGAGACTCGGTCTCGCCAAGCTGATCGCTGATAACGCGCATGCGCTCGCGCAGGTAGTATTCCTGCTGGTTCTTGTCCATGTTGGCCTGAACCTGCCGCTCGATGTCCTTCTGAAGCTGAAGCAGGGAAAGCTCGTTGCGGAGAATGGCGATAAGCTGCTCGCAGCGGCGCTTGTGGTTGACCTGGCAGAGCAGGGTCTGCTTGTTGTCACCGCTGATGGGCATTATGTGGGCAAGGCGGTCGGTCAGTGTGCCGATGTCGTGCCCCTCGTTGAAAAGCTCCATGGCGGTGCGCACCTGCTTGAATTCGCCTGCCTGAGCAAACTGCTCCACCGCCGCCTTGAGCAGGCGGGAAAGGGCACGCTGCTCGGAGACATTCTCACAGGGCTGCTCCTCGCGCTCGGTGACCTGTCCGGTGAGCATACCGCTTCCGTAGGAAACGGAGGACGCCACAGCGCGGCAGGAACATTCCACGCGGATGCGCATTGTTCCCGTAGAGGGATTCTTGATAACGTGCTTTACGGTGGCAATTATGCCGTGAGTGTGTATATCCTGAGGATCGGGATTATCGAGATCGGGCTTTTTCTGCATGGTGACAAAGACCTCATGACTGCCGCTGTCAACCGCATGCTTTATGGCTCTTACCGAAAGCTCCCTGACCATGTCGAGCTGCTGTCCCATTGCCGGGAAAAGAACCGTATCGCGCAGCACGACGATAGGAAGGAGTCCGCGTTTCGGATTGCTTGTCATTTTCTTCCTCCTGTGGTTTGAAATATCCGTATTATTCCCCAAGAACAAAATTATTATTGAGAAACCGCTGACCGATCGGCGCACATCTTAGCCTTCGTGCGGCATAAAAATGCCATTCGGCGCACAAAGCGTCACTCTCCGCAGTCCTGCGGCAGGCTTCGCTGTGCGCTGCGTATGCCGATTTTCTTCAGCGCTTATCGTATAAGCAATTATACTATACCTATCCGGCAATTGCAAGGGCGAAAAGAGTCGCCTTGTGACGTGTTTTGTAATATGGTTAAAAAAATCTGACGTTTTCAAACAGCAACAGAAGATAACCGGAAAAAGCATATTCCGAGAAAAATATGCCGCTTGCAAAAAAGCAGAAAACAAAAGCGGAAAACTCACAAATTTCATATTGAATTGACTCGGAAAAATTGTTACAATATGGGGTATAGCAAATGTGGGAATAAACCGATGCATTGCAGAAAATATTGGGAAAGGAAATAATCGGTTATGAAGTCGTTTTTAGATGGACTGCTTATCGTCATTCGTGAAATCGGTCTGAACGATATTATAGATATGGCGATAATCGCGTTTATGATATATAAGCTGCTTATATTTATCCGTGAATCAAGGGCGCAGCTTATCGCCAAGGGCATACTGGTCATTGTCGCGGCATATGCGGCGGCGTCGGTGTTCAGGCTGCAGATGGTGTCCGTGTTTGTAGATATGATAGTGCGCAACGCGGCAATTGCGCTTATCGTCATATTCCAGCCGGAGCTGCGCAGTGTGCTGGAAAAGGTGGGGCGCAGCAGCATTTCGGTGCGCTCCCTCTTCAACGCTGACAACGACGATGCCCAGCGGGCGGAGAAGCTGAACACCATCGCCAACGTGGTGGAAAGCGCGCGTGTGCTTAAGGGCAAGTTCATGGGTGCGCTGATTGTCTTTGAGTGCGAGGTCAAGCTGGGAGACATCATTGCCTCGGGCATCTCCATGGACGCCACCCCCAATGTGTCGCTGATAACCAACATATTCTTCGACAAAGCCCCCCTGCACGACGGCGCAATGATAATCCGCGACAACCGCATAGTCGCCGCAAGCTGCTACCTGCCCCTGACCCACCGCACCGATATTGACGCAAACCTTGGCACCCGCCACCGCGCCGCCATCGGTCTCAGCGAGATATGCGATGCGGTCATCGTGGTGGTCTCCGAGGAAACAGGACGTTTTACCGTCTGTCACAACGGCGATTTCCACTCCACGTTTGATGTTACCGAGCTTTCCGAGCAGCTCATCAAGCTGCTGATACCCGACGACGGAAGCGATGAGAACAATGGCGAAAACGGTCTCGGGGCACAGCTCAGCAAAATTTTCCGCCGCAACGATATGGCACGCATAAAGGGCAGAAGAAACAACGGTGCCGATACGGAGGAGAATGATGAGGCTGCCGCCGCAGCGGAGGTGAATGAGCAATGAGTAAGAACTTATCAGGAAAGAAAAAGAACAAACCCGCCGGCGGCAAAGCACTTGTGAAGCCCGAAGCCGGGAAGGAAAAGAAAGAAAAGAACACCGCGGAGGCAAAGAGTGAAAAGTTAATCACCGCCGAGAAGCTGAAAGCCCGCTTCAACTGGCTCTACGGAGACAAGGCGCTGGCAGTGTTTTCCGTGCTTATCTCCATCTCGCTGTGGGTGTTCATCACGCTCAATGTTACCGATGCCTCCACAAAGACCATAAAGGAAGTACCGATACGCATTGACACCACAAATATCGAGGAAACCTTCGGCCTTAAGAAGATAGCCATAATGGACCCTCCCGCGCTGAGCGATGCCAAGGTGGACGTTATCCTCAGCGGCTCCATCTATCAGCTCAGCCGCGTTGACCCTGAGGACGTAACCGTAACCGCACAGGTCACAGGCGTCAACAGGGCGGGCGAGTTTACCCTCAGCCTTGTGCCCATGTGCAGCGTAAATAATGTTAATGTGGACATTGAAAACGGCTATACCTTTGTCAAGGTGTGGTTTGACTATATAAGGGAAAAGGATATAGCTGTGGATAAGGTCAAGGCAGCGGGTGTTACCGCCGCCGCCGAGGATCTCATCATAGGCGATGCCGTCAGCTCCATAAAGAGCCTGCGCATCAGCGGTCCCGCAACGGTTATCGACAATATTGACACCGTGCAGATACGCGCCGACGTAAACAAGGAGCTTTCGGAGCCCTTTGAAACGGCAGGCAAGATATGCTATCTCAACGCCGAGGGCGAGGACATCAGCTCCGACCACGTAAGCTTTATCACCATTCTCGACTACAACGGCATCGAGGAAGAAACAGGCACAGCCGCGGGCGTGCCGGCAGACGATGAAATCAACGTTATTATCCCCGTCAGCAAGAAAGCACAGCTTCCCCTTGGAATCGCTTTCAAGAATGTGCCCGACGGATTTGACACCAACACTCTGTCCTACTCCATCTCGCCCGAGACCATCACTGTGGAGGGCGATATTGAGGCCATTGACAAGATGGTCAGCGAGGGCAAATATATGGTGGACGGCATCGACCTCACCGAGCTTTCGCCCAGCGAAACCAAGTTCAGGCTCAAGCTCAACCTGAGTACAGGCATCGAGGAGATGAACGGTGTTTCGGAGGTGGACGTGACCTTCAATCTTGAGGGCTATTCCACAAAGACCATCGGCCTGGCTGACATCTCCCAGTTCAAACTGAGTGGTGATTGGGGCGCAGAGGGCAGCGGACATAAGGCGGAGATTCTAACAGAATCCCTCCGCATAACAGTTGCCGGACCCACCTCCGTCATCGGCGGAATGGGGCAGGCAAACTGCTCCGTCACCGTAGACATGGAGGCGCACGACGGCACCGCGGGTCAGCGCAAGATGCCCGCGATCATCACCTTCAAGAACGACAACAAATGCTGGGTGATCGGCACCTATACCGTGATGGTCAATGTCGAATAAAGCCAGACAGCATAGATGTATTTGACCAAATAAAATAATTATGTATGGAAGCAGGCGGATAACAATGCAGGACGTTTTTTACCGCACATGGGTGGACATCGACCTTGACGCAGTGCGCCACAATCTTTCGCTGGTACGCTCGCGGGTGGAGAATGCCGAAATCATGTGCATCGTCAAGGCTGACGCATACGGTCATGGCGTGGAGCAGACAGCAATGGAGATGCAGCGCGCCGGCATACGCTGGTTTGGCGTTTCCAATATAGAAGAGGCTGTGGAGCTGCGCCGCTGCGGTATCCGCGGAGATATACTCATTCTCGGCTACACCGCCCCCGCCGCAGTGGAGCTGCTGTGCGACCACAATATCCATCAGGCGGTATTCTCCGCCCAGTATGCCCGCAGCCTTTCGCTGGCGGCGTGCGAAAAGGGACGCACCGTCCGCTGCCACATCAAGGTGGACACCGGCATGGGACGTATCGGTCTCAACTGCCGCACAGGACACGCGGAGGAGCAGCAGGCTCAGGTGTGCGCGGAGATATGCCGCATGAACGGACTTTCCGCGGACGGTATCTTCACCCACTTCGCCGTTGCCGATGAGGGAGAGGACGGAGAGGCTTTCACCCGCGCCCAGTACGCCTCCTTTACCGCTCTCATCAGCCGGCTCAAGGAAATGGGCATCAGCTTCCGCTGGCGGCACTGCTGCAACAGCGCGGGCTTGCTGGAATACCCCGATATGCAGCTTGATATGGTGCGCCCGGGTGTCATTCTCTACGGACTTTCCCCCTCCTCGGTCATCGAGGGTAAATACGACCTGCACCCCGTCATGCAGCTTCGCACCGTTATTTCCATGGTCAAGCCGCTGGAAAAGGGCGCAACGGTCAGCTACGGACGCACCTTCTGCGCCCCCCGGGACATGGTGCTTGCCACTGTGCCCATAGGCTATGCCGACGGCTACCCGCGCATACTTTCCGGCAGACAGGATATGTTGGTGCGCGGTCAGCGTGTGCCGGTGGTGGGACGTGTGTGCATGGACCAGCTTATGCTGGACGTCACCGAAGTGCCCGGAGTAAAGGAGGGCGATGTGGTAACCGCTTTCGGCAGGGACGGCGACTGCTTTATCCCTGTGGAGGAGATGACCGACAAGATGGGTACGGTCAACTATGAGCTGGTGTGCCGCATGACCCGCCGGGTGCCCCGTCTGTACCACCGTGGCGGAAAGATAATCGCACAGACCAATTACATTTTGTAATGACAGATACACACAATACATAAAGGAGAAACAATATGAACTATAATTTCGCCGACAGAGTGGGCACTCTGCAGCCCTCTGTCATCAGAGAGATACTGAAGTTTTCCTCCGTACCGGGAATGATTTCCTTCGCCGCCGGCAACCCCGCACCGGAAGCATTCCCCACCAAGGCTATCAAAGAGATAACCGAGCGCATCATGAGCGAGCGTCCCATCGAGGCACTGCAGTATTCGGTCACTGAGGGTTACGTTCCCCTCAAGGAAGCCATTCGCGCCCGCTACGGCGAGCTGTTCGGCGAGAACGACCAGATAATCATCACCACAGGCGCACAGCAGGTCATGGAGCTTACCACCAAGAGTCTGTGCAACGAGGGTGACACCATCATCTGCGAAGCCCCCACCTTCATCGGCTCTCTCAACGCCTTCCGTTCCTTCAACACCCATCTGGTGGGCGTGCCCATGGAGAACGACGGCATGGAGCTCAACGCACTGGAGCAGGCTCTCAAGGATAACAAGAACACCAAGTTCATCTACTGCATTCCCAACTATCAGAACCCCTCCGGCATCGTCACCAGCCTTGAAAAGCGCAAGGCCATCTACGAGCTGGCAAAGAAGTACGGCGTAATGATCCTCGAAGATAACCCCTACGGCGAGACCCGCTTCGCAGGCGATGCTATCCCCACCATCAAGAGCATGGACACCGACGGCATCGTCGCATACGCAGGCACCTTCTCCAAGGTTATTTCTCCCGGTCTGCGTGTCGGCTACGCCATCGCCCCCGCTCCCCTCATCAGCAAGATGACCGTCTGCAAGCAGATTTCCGACGTTCATACCGCAATCTTCAGTCAGCTCATCGTCCACGAGTTCATGACCAAGTACGACTATGACGCGCACCTTGCGGGTCTGGGCGAAATCTACCGCAAGAAGAGCGACCTGATGACCGGTCTGCTTGATCTGGAGCTGGCACCCCGTGTTGCCTACAACCGTCCCTCCGGCGGTCTGTTCATCTGGTGTACTCTGCCCGACCAGATAGATATGCTTGACTTCGCAAAGAAGGCAGTTGAGCGCAAGGTTGCTGTCGTTCCCGGCAACGCGTTCCTTGTGGACGAGAGCCAGCCCTGCAGCAGCATTCGCCTCAACTACTCCACTCCCACCGATGAGCAGATAGAAAAGGGCATGAAGATTCTCGGCGAGCTGCTGTCGGAGTATTAATACTGAAAAATACCGCGCAAGCGAAATCAAATAACTACATTTAAGGGGATAAACAACATGGAGAACACTCCCGAAAGAACCGAACGCAAAAAACGCCTGTTTTCCGCAATACAGCCCAGCGGAGAGATGACCCTCGGCAACTACCTCGGTGCTATCCGCAACTGGGTTGCCATGCAGGACGAATTTGACTGCATATACGCCACCGCCAATATGCACACCATCACTGTGCGTCAGGACCCCAAGGCATTCCGCGCCAACACCAACAAGCTTTATGCTCTGCTGCTGGCCTGCGGCGTTGACCGCTCCAAGTGCCTGCTCTTCCACCAGAGCCTTGTGCCTGCACATACCGAATTGGGCTGGGTGGTCAGCACCTTCACCCAGTTCGGCGAGCTTTCCCGCATGACCCAGTTCAAGGACAAGAGCCAGTCCCATGCTGATAACATCAACTGCGGTCTGTTTGCCTATCCTTCCCTGATGGCTGCCGACATTCTGCTCTATCAGGCAGACGCAGTGCCGGTTGGTGCCGACCAGAAGCAGCATCTTGAGCTGACCCGCAATATAGCCGAACGCTTCAACGGCATCTACGGCAAGACCTTCATTGTGCCCGAGCCCTACATTCCCAAGCTGGGCGCAAGAGTAATGAGCCTTGCCGACCCGACCAAGAAGATGAGCAAGTCGGACGAAAACACCCGCGCATTCATTCTTGTCACCGACCCGCCCGCAACCATCATGAAGAAGTTCCGCTCCGCCGTCACTGACAGCGAAAGCTGCGTCTGCCGCGGAGAGAACAAACAGGGCATCAACAACCTCATGGACATCTACAGCGCCGTTACCGGCAAGACCGATGAGGAGATAGTTGCCGAGTTTGCCGGAAAGGGCTACGGTGACTTCAAGACCGCCGTCGGCGAGGCAGTCATCGCCGTTCTTGAGCCGATACAGCGCCGCTACACCGAGCTGTGTGCCGATATGGGCTACATCGAAAGCTGCGCCCGTGAGGACGCCGCGAAGGCAGCCGCTCTTGCAGAGCGCACCATGCAGAAGGTGTACAAGAAGGTCGGTCTGGTTCGATAAACCCTCCGCAAAAGCTGCAAATGAATGAAAAATCAATGCCGATGCCCCCTGCCGAGCTGTACGCCGTTCTGGAAAATGCCTACGGCGACCTCGGCTGGTGGCCGGCGGATAATATCGAAGAAATGATGACGGGCGCGATACTCACCCAGAATACCGCATGGAGCAATGTAGAACGTGCCATTGCGGGTTTTGGCGGCAGGTTATCCGCCCGTTTTATCCTCGAATGTGATACCGATACGCTGGCGGAAATAATCCGTCCGGCGGGTTATTACAATATTAAGGCGCAGCGGCTGAAAGCACTGATGGAGTGGTACGCAGGCTACGGCTTCGACCCCGCGCACGTTGAGCCAATCCCGACCGACAGGCTGCGCAGCGAGCTGCTTGCCATCCGCGGCGTGGGCAGAGAGACCGCCGACAGCATACTGGTCTACGGCTTTGGGCGCAGGTCATTCGTCATAGATGCCTACACCCGCCGCCTTATGCATCGGCTGGGGCACGAGGATTTCCCCGCCGAATATGAGGAGCAGCGGCTGTGGATGGAGCAGCGTCTGCCCCGCAAGCTGACGGTGTACAATCAGCTTCATGCCCTTATCGTGGAGCATTGCAAGCGTGCCTGCACCAAGCGCGCCCCTCTCTGCGGGCAGTGCGTGCTGGCGCGGCACTGCGCCATGCGTTATCAGTAGAAGTAATTGAAATAATTATGGGGAACAAAATATTGATACAGAGGTAAGTATGAGAATATCTGTCATAGACCTGAAGAGCTGTGCCCAGTTCGGCTCTACATTTGAGCGGGGAATCGATTATCTGAAAAAAGGCTATGTTTCACTGGTGGATTACAATGCACAGCGTATAAGCGCCAATGTACGCGGCAACAGCGGCGCGTACTACAGTGTGGATATCGCACTTTCCAAGGATGCCAGTTTCGGCAAGCTGATAATAGATAAGTGGAATTGCACCTGCCCTGCCCATGCCTCCTACCCTGATGGTTACTGCAAGCATGTTGTGGCAACTGCGCTGGCTTTCAATGCCGTTGCGGACAGCGCCCCTGTGGGGAGTGCGGACAATCAGCCCGGGAAGGCGGCATTCGCCTTCACCGACCCGGTACTGCGCCGCATGCTTATGCGCAGTGCTGCCGAACCGCGCATAAATGCCCAGACCCGCAAGGCACGTCTCTTTACGGTGCTGGAGTGGCACAGGGAATACGCGCGTCTTTCCTTCCGCGTGGGCTATGAGCGGGCGTATGTTGTAAAGAATCTGGGGCAGTTTATTGAGATGATGCGCAATGGTCAGGAGTATATCTACGGAAAGTCGCTGACCCTGCTACACAGCATGAGCAACTTCCGCGAGGAAGACCGTCCCATGCTGCAGTTCATTATGGATGAGTACGAGGCATCGTCCGGCACCTCTGCAAGCTGGAAATATATGTCCCGCAGTGACTCGTCAAGGTATATCTTCCTCAACCCTGTGCAGATAGACCGCTTTATAGCGGCATGGTCGTCGGATACAATCGCCATTGCCTACAAAACGGAGGGCAAGGGTGAAGAGCATCAGGTCGTTCGTGAGAATTTCAGAATCAGGACCTCCATCTCCATGGAGAGTGAGGGGCAGTATGTCCTCAAGCTGCCTGAAAATCTCAAGCACATTGACGGTGTGCGCAGTTCCATGGTAAGCCATGACGGTAAGGTGTATTTCTGCGATGAACAGTTCTGCAGTGACATACTGCCGTTGGTAAAAGCTGCCACAAAAGGTCGACTCATGGTCAGCGAGGAGGATATGCAGCTGCTTTCGTCGGTGCTTCTGCCCAAGCTGGAGCATAGCACCCGCTTTACCTCGGAGGTGGACCTTTCCAGATACGAAACCCCGCCCCTGCAGGCGGAGCTGTATATCGAACAGAGTGCGGGCGGGCTGCTGCTCACTGCGCGGCTGGAGTTTGTCTATGGCACAAAACGCTACCCCGCCTTTGGTGAGGAGAGGGACGGTGCCGCCCACGCAGGTGATTACATCGCAGAGGAATGCGCCCGTCAGGTGGTGAGCGAATGCTTTGCCGGCGGTGAGCTTTCGGAAAATATCTTTGCCATTCCCTATACCGAGGATTTCGTATTCGACTTTGCCACCCTGTGGAGAGAGCGTCTTGAGCAGTACATGACCATCTACTGTGAGGACTCCCTCAGGACAGCGGTTATTCGCCGTCCCGAAAAGGTCAGCATAGGTCTGCATCTTGATTCCGACCTGCTGATGATGGACATTTCCATCGGAGAAGAGGAGCGCAGCGAGCTGGCAGGAATCCTTTCGTCGCTGTCGGCAAAGAAACGCTTCTTCCGTATGAAGGACGGCACCTTCCTCTCTCTGGAGGGCAACTCCCTTTCGGAGCTGTCCGACATCGCCGACAGTCTGGGACTTTCGCCGGAGGACATCGCCGCTGACCACATTCGCCTGCCCGCCTATCGTGCCATGTACCTTGATGCGGCCCTTAAGGAGAGCCATTCTCTGGACTACACCCGCAGTCAGGACTTCCGCAAGCTGATACGCGACCTGCGCAATGTGGACGATTCCGACTTCGAGCTGCCCGAAACGCTCAAGGGCGTGCTGCGCGGCTACCAGACCACCGGCTACCGCTGGATGCGCACCCTTGCCGCCCACAATCTCGGCGGCATACTGGCCGATGACATGGGTCTAGGCAAGACAATACAGGTGCTTGCGGTGCTTGCCGCCAACAGAGGAGAGGGGATAAACATCGTTGTCTGCCCCTCCTCACTGGTGCTCAACTGGGTCAGCGAGGCCGCGCACTTCGTGCCGGAGCTGAACACTGTCGCTATACTTGGTCCTGCGCCCTTCCGCGCGGAGATGATAGCCGAAGCGGCAAAGAATGCCGACCTGATTGTCACCTCCTACGACTCCCTCAAGCGTGATATTGAGCTGTACGAGGACATCGAGTTCCTCTACATCATAGCCGATGAGGCCCAGTACATGAAAAACCACGCCACGCAGAATGCAAAGGCAGTCAAGGCACTCAACGGAAAGCACCGCTTTGCCCTGACCGGTACCCCCGTGGAAAACACCCTTGCGGAGCTGTGGTCAATTTTCGATTTCATACTGCCGGGCTACCTCTTCACCTACGGTCAGTTCCGCAAGCGTTATGAGCAGCCCATCATCAGGGACGGTGACGACAGCGCGGCGCAAAGCCTGCGTCTGCATATCGCCTTCTTCATCATGCGCCGCCTCAAGCGTGACGTGCTGACCGAGCTGCCCGAAAAGACCGAAACCCTTCTGGAGGCGGTCATGGAGCCCGAGCAGCAGAAGGTGTATATGGCGAATGCCGCCATGACCCGTGATAAGCTGCTGCGTCAGATTGCCGAGGGCATCAGCGGGCGCATTGAGATACTCGCCCTGCTGACAAAGCTGCGGCAGATTTGCTGCGACCCCGCCCTTGTCTACGACAACTACAGCGGCGGCAGTGCCAAGCTGGAGCTGTGCATGGAGCTTATCAGCCAGTGTGTTTCCGGCGGACACAAGCTGCTGCTTTTCTCCCAGTTTACCTCCATGCTCAGCGTAATAGAGCAGCGGCTGACCGCAGCGGGCATCAAATACTATATCCTCACAGGAAAGACCAAGCCCGCCGAGCGGCTGGGCATGGTCGAGGCGTTTAACAGCGATGATACGCCCGTATTCCTCATCTCCCTTAAGGCGGGTGGCACAGGTCTCAACCTGACCGGCGCGGACGTGGTCATTCACTACGACCCGTGGTGGAACATCAGCGCGCAGAATCAGGCAACCGACCGCGCCCACCGCATTGGTCAGAAGAAAAAGCTGCAGATATACAAGCTGATACTCAAGGGTACCATCGAGGAGCGTATTCTTGCCCTGCAGCAGAGCAAGGCAGAGCTGGTGGACAAAATCATCGAGGCCGACGGAGATGCCCTCTCCTCCATGAGCATTGACGACCTGCTGGAGCTTCTTTCCTGACAGTGCAGAAACCGCGTAAAATCACAACAAGGCAGGTGCATCGCCTTTACCGCGCCTGCCTTGTTTTTTGTTGTTGTGATGTATGATGCAGCCCGCAGGGGTTGACACATCGAAATTCTGATGGTATAACTCGTGTGAAGGAGGCGAAGAATAATGCTGAAAATCGACAATCTCAACGATATGTTCGACTTTAACGGCAATGACGAGCTGGACTTCGGAGAGCGTTTGCTGCGTGATGAGTTCTTTTTCGGTCCAGGACACAGCAGTGCTGCGCCCTCCCTCCACGATGACTATGGTTTGGACGATGATGATGACTTTGATGGCGATGACGCTTTCGACTTCTGATACCTGCCCTCACTGAAAACCAAAAGATAAACGAAGACCCCGACCTGCGCCCGCAAAGGCGTGGGTCGGGGTCGCTGTGTCCTGTCAGATAAGAAGCTGCACCTCAATGCCGCTGTCAACAAGGGAGCGGAAATGCTCACCGTCAGCAGGGGTGCCCACTATGTCGCCGTAATGGGTGGGGATAGCCACTGCGGGGCGGACAGCGTTGATAAGCTGAGCGGCTTCGGGTGCGTCCATTGTATATGTGCCGCCCACAGGTACCATTGCAATGTCTGCACGAAGCTGCAGAATATCATCGTTTACATCGGTGTCGCCGGCAATGTATATTCTCCTGCCGCCCACCTCCACGATATATCCCAGCCAGCCGTATTGCTTCTGATGCATAGGCTTGTTGACGTTGTAGGAGGGTACCGCACAAATCTGCACGCCGCACACAATTGCGCTGTCACCGGGCTGCATATAGATTGCCTTACCCGGCACAGGCTTACCCTCCATGGCAGCGGGCATCACATACAGAGTGTTGCCGCTGTCAGCCTTTGCAATGTCCTCGGGGGAATAGTGGTCATAATGCTCGTGGGTAATAAGCACAATGTCAGCGTCGTGGGGCGCATCGGTCAGCTTGAAGGGGTCGGCATAGATAATCTTCTCGCCAGCGACGTGCTCGCAGGCTATGCGGATACTGCTGTGAGCGTTTATGGAAATGAAATCAATCATATTTCTTCTCCTTCCGGCGCACTCTGGGGTGGTATGTATATATGATACATCATCTTGCCGCTCTGCGCAAGAGACAGGCAGAAAAAAGCTGTGATTGACAAATCAATATACAGTGCGATATAGTGTAACAGTGGGGACGAAGAAAAACACAGAAAGGCAGGTATTGTGCTATGAATTACAGGATTCTCGGAAAAACCGGTCTGCGTGTAAGCGAGATAGGCTTCGGTGGCGAGTGGCTGGACAGACATACGCCGGAGGAAGGCGTTGCCCTCATTCGCCATGCAAACAAACGCGGCATCAATATCCTTGATTGCTGGATGAGTGACCCAAAGGTGCGCTCCATCATCGGAGAGGGAATAAAGGGCTGCAGAGAGCAGTGGTACATACAGGGGCACATCGGCTCCACATGGCAAAACGGGCAGTATGTCCGCACCCGCGATATGGCAGTGGTAAAGCCTGCCTTTGAGGATTTGCTGCAGCGGCTGGGCACCGACTACATCGACCTTGGCATGATACATTATGTGGACGAGGAAAAGGAGTGGCAGAGCATACAGGACTCCGACTTCCTCAGATACGTCTTTGAACTCAAGGAAAAGGGCATAATCAAACACATCGGAATGAGTACCCACAACCCCCTGATGGCAAAGCACGCGGCAGAGTGTGGCTTCATTGAGATGATACTCTTCAGCGTCAACCCCGCATTCGATATGCTGCCCCCCAGCGAGGACATCAACACCCTCTTTGCCGGTGAGTTTGATGAGGCACTCAGCGGCATTGCGCCGGAGAGGGCCGAGCTGTACCGCCTGTGCGAGCGCAACAACGTGGGCATAACAGTAATGAAGGGCTTTGCTGGCGGTCGCCTGTTTGATGCGGCTCGCTCCCCCTTTGGTGTGGCACTGACCCCGGTGCAGTGCCTGCATTACTGCCTCACCCGCCCTGCGGTGGCGTCGGTCATGTGCGGTGTTGATACCATCGAGCAGATTGACGAGGCGGTGTCCTACCATACCGCTTCCGATGAGCAGAAGGACTATGCATCGGTGCTGGCATCAGCCCCGCGCCATGCCTGCAGCGGTCAGTGTACCTACTGCGGACACTGCAAGCCCTGCCCCGCTTTCATCGACATCGCCATGGTCAACAAGCTGTACGACCTTGCGGTCATGCAGGAGCAGATACCCGATTCCATCAGGGCGCATTACATGAGTCTTGAGCATCATGCCGATGAGTGCATAGGCTGCAAGGGCTGCGAAAGCCGCTGTCCCTTTGGTGTAAAGATAGCCGAGCGCATGGAGCAGACGGCAAAGCTGTTTACTGAATAGATATAGATTATGGAGGGAGAACGATGAGAGTAACTGACTATACAGTCAATGATATACGGATAAGGCGATTCCTGCCCGATAATGAGCAAACGGTAAGCCGCTTGGTGGTTGCCGTGCATGGCTTCGGCGGGGATAAGGACAGCACCTGCATCGGTGTGCTTGCGGAAAAGCTGTGCGGCAGCGGCGGCGCGGTCTATACCTTCGATCTGCCCTGCCATGGCGAAAGCCCCTTGCCCGATACCGCACTGAACACCGAGTGCTGCATGGAACACCTCTGCACAGTGGTGCGCCACGCAAAGGAGCAGTGCCCACAGGCAGCAGGCGGTATATTCGCCACCAGCTTTGGCGGCTACACCGCGCTTATTGCCATGCCACGGCTTGAAGAGCTGCTTGGGGAAAACTTCCCCCTTGTGCTGCGCGCGCCCGCAGTGAATCCTGCCAAAACCTTCCTCTGGATAGTGCATATGAAAACAGCGGAGCAGTTCCGAGAGAAGGGCACGGTGCGGTGCAGGATAGGCAAAAGAATCAGCATTTCCTATTCTTTCTATGAGGATATGATTGCCCATAGCTGTATGCACAACATAGACCATGACGGTCTGCTGCTGTACGGCAGCGAGGATAACATAGTCCTGCGTGACGACATAGAAGATTTCTGCCGACGCAACCCGCGCATAAGCCTGCATATCGCAGAGGGCGTTGACCACCGCCCGCACGGTGAGGCGCTTGATGCCATGGTAAGCAAAGCGGTGCAGTACCTCGACAGCAGGTTTGCCCAATAAAATAAAATACATAGGGGAGATTCAGGACAACGTCCCGAATCTCCCCTTGTCGTATTTATGCTTTACAGTACCATAAGCAAGGTGCCCGCAGCGATAAGCAGACAGCCGATAAGCGACTTGACGGTAAACTGTTCGTGCAGAAATACAAAGGCAAGCACCAGCGTGATGACCACGCTCAGCTTGTCGATGGGCACCACCTTGGAAACCTCACCCTTCTGCAGTGCCGCGTAGTAGCACAGCCACGACGCGCCTGTGGCAAGACCGGACAGTATCAGGAATATCCAGCTTTTGCGGTCGATGTGCGCGATGCCGTCCTGCGCGCCTGTGATGAATACCATGCCCCATGCCATCACCAGTACCACCGCGGTGCGCAGGGCAGTGGCAAGGTTGGAGTCCACGCCCTCAATACCCACCTTCGCAAAGATGGAGGTCAGCGCCGCAAAAACCGCGGCGAGTATCGCAAGAACTAACCACATAACAAATCCTCCGATAAATCAGTGTTGTCATATACCGCCGTAATATACTGCGGCTGCCCTACGAAAGGCAGTACAGCATAACCGCCTGCTGTACCTCCGTCAGATGCTTCTTGAAGCCGTAGCCGACAAAATGACCTGAGGCAATGGCATCTGCCGAAACCTCCTCGCCACGGAAGAAGGGCGGGCAGGGGTTAAGGACAGCGCCATCATTGGCAAGCTCCATAACCTCCCGTGTCACCTGACACTGCGCAAAGTCGGGCAGCACCGCTGACGGCAGGGAATCGGTGCAGATAACGTCACGTCCCACTGCCGCCTCTCTGATGGAGTGGAACACAGGCAGACCGGGAATTTCATAGCCGCTGCCGCAGCACTGCGCCAGTTCAAAGCCTAATATTTTCGCTGCCTCTGCCCAGCTATTTCCGATGTTTCCCGCTTTGCCGACAAAGAGGTATCTGTCCTTGGTAAAGTCTGTGCGCCGCTTGGAAAGGGCGTACAGGTCGGACAGTATCTCGCAGGGGTGGTTGCTGTCGGTCATCGCGTTGACTATCGGCACAGCAGAAGCCGCCGCCGCACGCTCCATCAGCGGCAGGCTTTTGTGCCGCACCACGACAAGGTCAGCCCACTGCCCCAGATAGCCGAATACGTCCTCAATAGCCTCTTTCTTGTCCAAAGCATCGGAGGGGAAGAGGATACTCTGCCCGCCAAGCTGCCCGATGCCCCGCTCAAAGGTCACCCGTGTCCGTATGCTGGAGGCGGGGAAGAAGAGTACCGCACACCGACCGCCAAGTGCGTTTTTGTACTTACCCTCAATAATCTCATCGGCAAGGCGGAATATCTCAGATATTCCCTTCCTGCCAAGGTCGCTCAGGCTCAAAAGATGCCTCATGTTAATTCTCCTTTGCCGCACACTGTCGCCTTATCATTATGCCCTTCATGTACTCGCTGCCATTGTGAAAGCGATACACGATGTTCTTTTCCTCCTCGGTACAGCCGATGAGCAGCTTGATTTCCGAATCCCGCTTCAGCAGGTCGATAACGCACACCACCGCATCAATCCTGCGGTCAGGGCGTGTGCCAACCCATACGTCAATGCCGCCGCCGTCCATGGAAGAGGTGTCCCGCAGATAGCCGTAGTCCACCTCGTAGACCGTGGTCGGATAGCGTGGGTGCGCACTGCCCCTCGGTCGGTCAATAACAATCTCAGAGGAAGCCACCAGCGCGTCCAGTGCCTCCCAGAATCCCTTGTCGCAGGTCATGAAAGCCTCCCTGAATAGCTGTTTCGCACAGTCAAACCATTATATAGGAAAAGCATAACAAAACATAAGAAAAAAGTCAACGTATTCCAGCCCCAAACCATTGACTGCTGCCCGCTCATATGTTATACTAGAAAAAATTTGTCAAGGAACAGGCGGTGTCATGTGATGAAAAACGTGCTGCTTCACGGCGGAATGGCTTATGTGGACGGAGTGTTTGCTGTTGCAGATATTGTTGTCCGTGATGGTATCATTGCCGATGTTATTCCCGCTGTATCTGTAACTGATGAAGTGTCCTGCGGTGAGTATTCTGAAATTGTTGACTGCAGCGGAAAGTATATTGTACCGGGCTTTGCGGATGTTCATGTACATCTTCGTGAGCCCGGTTTTTCATATAAGGAAACAATCAGAAGCGGCACAGAGGCTGCCGCGGCAGGCGGCTATACCACCGTGCTGGCAATGCCAAATCTTTCCCCCGCCCCCGACTGCATGGAAAACCTCGCCCTGCAGCTTGAGGCAATAGAGCGTGATGCCTGCATCGACGTGCTGCCCTATGGCTGCATCACTGTGGGGGAGAAGGGGCAGACCCTTGCCGATATGGCTGCGCTTGCCCCCCACGTTGCCGGCTTCTCCGATGACGGAAAGGGCGTCCAGAGCAGAGAAATGATGCTGGAAGCAATGAGGATTGCCAAGGCACTGGACAAGCCCATCGCCGCCCACTGTGAGGACGAATCGCTGCTCCATGGCGGCTATATCCACGACGGACGCTACGCCCGCGAGCATGGACACAAGGGCATATGCTCCGAAAGCGAATGGGGACCCATCGCAAGGGATATTGAGATGGTCAGAGAAACAGGCTGCCGCTATCATGTGTGCCACGTCTCCGCAAAGGAGAGCGTAGAGATAATCCGCAAGGCCAAGCAGGAGGGCCTGCCCGTCACCTGCGAAACAGGACCCCACTACCTCACCCTGTGCGATGATGACCTGCAGGAGGACGGACGCTTCAAGATGAATCCGCCCCTGCGCTCAGGGGAGGATATGAAAGCCCTGCTGGAGGGCATACTGGACGGCACGATAGACTGCATCGCCACCGACCACGCCCCCCACGCCGCAGAGGAAAAAAGCAAGGGTCTTGCCGGCAGCGTCATGGGCATAGTGGGTCTGGAAACCGCCTTCCCCGTGCTGTACACCAAGCTGGTGCGTGAGCAGAAGCTGCTCACTCTCGAGCGGCTGATTGAGCTGATGTCGGTAGCTCCGCGCCGCATATTCTCGCTGGGCGGTGGTCGCATAGAAAAGGACGCACCGGCAGACATCGTCGTGCTGGACTGCGAGGAAAGCTACACCATTGACCCTGAAAGCTTCCGCTCCATGGGCAGAAGCACCCCCTTTACAGGAATGAAGGTGTACGGACGCTGCGTGCGCAATCTTCGCGCAGAGCGAAACAGCGCGGAATAAACAGAGCAGATAAGGAGGAAGAGAGCAAATATGTTATCCGATACCGCAAGAAGCAAAAAAGATGTAACCTTCACCATAGTTAGCAACAGGCTGATAGCAAAGAATGTCTACGAGCTGTCGCTGGAGGGTGATACCTCCTCATTCACCGCCCCCGGACAGTTCTGCAATATAGCCCTGCAGGGCTTCTATCTGCGCAGACCCATATCGGTCTGCAGCTACGGAGAAAATTCCCTTACCCTCATCTACAAGACCGTCGGTCAGGGCACAAAGTACCTTGCCGGATTGGGCAGCGGAGAGCAGCTCAGCATACTCACCGGTCTGGGCAACGGCTTCGATGTTTCCCGCTGCGGCGAAAAAACGCTGGTGGTGGGCGGCGGTGTCGGTGTGCCGCCTATGTACGGTCTGGCACAGGCACTCAAGGCGGCAGGTCGTCAGGTTCACGCCCTGCTGGGCTGGAATACCGCCGATGAGGTATTCTACGCCGAGAAATTCGCAGAGCTGGGTGTGCCCGTCACCGTCTGCACTGCCGACGGCAGCGTGGGTGTCAAGGGCTTTGTCACCGATGCGCTGGGCGAGCTTGACTACGACTGCGTCTGCGCCTGCGGACCCGAGCCCATGCTCAGGGCACTGTACAACGCCACCGAATGTGACGGTCAGTACAGCTTTGAGGAGCGCATGGCCTGCGGCTTCGGTGCGTGCATGGGCTGCACCTGCGCCACCAAGTATGGCAGCAAGCGTATCTGCCGTGACGGTCCTGTGCTTTTCAGGGACGAGATAGTGTTTTAACAGTGACAGAGGATTGGAGTGAAAACTGATGAGCAATATAGCAGACAACCGCCTTGCTGTGGAGCTGTGCGGACTTAAGCTGGATAACCCCGTAATCCCCGCAAGCGGCACCTTCGGCTTCGGCGCAGAGCACGCGCAGTATTACGACATAAACATACTCGGCTCCTTTGTTTTCAAGGGGACGACCGAGCAGCCCCGCTTCGGCAACCCCACCCCCCGCATTGCCGAATGTTATTCCGGTATGCTCAATTCGGTGGGACTTCAGAATCCCGGCATAGATGCGGTTATCAGCGAAGAGCTGCCGCACATTGCAAAGCTGTACAAAAAGCCGGTCATAGCCAACGTGGGCGGCTTCTCCGTAGGGGAGTACGTCCGCTGCTGCGAGAAGCTTGATGCCTGTGAGCAGGTGGGCATCATCGAGGTCAACGTAAGCTGCCCCAATGTCCACGAGGGCGGCATGGCATTCGGCACCTCCCGCGAGGCTGTCGCAGAGGTCACCCGCGCTGTGCGTCAGGTGACAAAGAAGCCCATATTCATAAAGCTCAGCCCCAACGTCACCGACATCGTCTGCCTTGCCAAGGCTTGTGGGGACGAGGGAGCGGATGGCATCAGTCTGATAAACACCCTGCTGGGTATGCGCATAGACCTTGCCCGCAGAAAGCCCATTCTGGCAAACAAGATGGGCGGCTTCTCCGGCCCTGCTGTGCTGCCCGTGGCAGTGCGCATGGTATATCAGGTGTACGAGGCAGTGTCCATACCCATCATGGGCATGGGCGGTGTAAGCTGTGCACGCGACGTCATCGAGTTCATGATGGCAGGCGCACAGGCAGTGCAGGTGGGCGCAGAAAACCTGCGTGACCCCCTCGCCTGCAAGCGCATTATCGAGGAGCTTCCCGCCGTCATGGATGAGCTGCGCATCGAGCGTCTGGAGGACATCATCGGCGCAGCGCATCAGTAAATCAACAGGTTATCAATAAAATTGAAATAAATTAAAGCTGAAAGGAAAAGAAAATCATGAAAAAGACAATTGCAAGTCATCTTCTCAAGCTGGGTGCAGTATTCCTTCGTCCCGACCAGCCCTTCACATGGGCAAGCGGCATACTCAGCCCCATCTACTGCGACAACCGCCTCACCCTCTCCGCACCCGAGGTGCGCCGTGACATCGAGCAGGCTATCGCTGACACCGTTGCAGCCAAGTATCCCGAGTGCGACGTGCTGATGGGCACCTCCACCGCAGGCATCGCCCATGCCGCCATCGCCGCCTATATTCTCGATAAGCCCATGGGCTATGTACGCTCCGGCGCAAAGGACCACGGCAGAGGCAACCAGATCGAGGGCAAGCTGGAGCCGGGTCAGAAGGTGGTCGTAATTGAGGATCTCATCTCCACCGCAGGCAGCGCCATCGAGGTAGTCAACGTGCTGCGTGAGGCAGGCGCAGAGGTGCTGGGCATCGTCAGCATCTTCACCTACGGCATGAAGAAGGGCATCGACCGCCTTGCTGAGGCCAACGTGGAAAATACCAGCCTTTGCGACCTCGACACCCTTGTGGACGTGGCTGTGGAGAACGGCTACATTGCCGCGGGAGATAAGGTGCGTCTGCTCACCTTCCGCAACAACCCCTCCGACCAGGGCTGGATCAACGCAGGCAAGTAATCTGCGGGCAATAATAACTTGAAAGAGGCTGTATTATGCGTCACCTTATAGATATAAACGATTTTACCACCGAGGAGATAGAGCAGCTGCTTGTGCAGGCAGAGGATATTATCGCCAACAGGGCTGCCTATTCTCAGGTGTGCCGCGGAAAGAAGCTGGCAACGCTGTTCTTTGAGCCCAGTACCCGTACCCGCCTCAGCTTTGAGGCGGCAATGTACGAGCTGGGCGGCAATGTGCTGGGCTTCTCCGAGGCTCAGTCCAGCTCTGCCTCCAAGGGCGAGAGCGTCAGCGACACAGTGCGTGTTGTCGGCTGCTATGCCGACATCATCGCCATGCGCCACCCCAAGGAGGGCGCACCGCTGCTGGCATCAAAATGCTCCCCTGTTCCCATCATCAATGCCGGTGACGGCGGCCACTGCCACCCCACCCAGACCCTCACCGACCTGCTGACCATTCGCCGAGAGATGGGCAGGCTTAGTGACCTGACTGTAGGCATCTGCGGCGACCTGAAGTTCGGACGCACCGTCCATTCCCTCATCTCTGCGCTGAAGGTGTACAGCAGCATCAAGCTACGCCTTATCGCGCCGGAAGAACTGCGTCTGCCCGGCTATATCCGCAAGGACGTAGTGGAGCGCAACGGCATGGAGTACGCCGAAACCGACCGTCTTGAGGACGTAATGCCCGAGCTGGACGTTCTCTACATGACCCGTGTCCAGAGAGAACGCTTCTTCAACGAGGAAGACTATATCCGCCTCAAGGACAGCTTTATCCTCGACCGAAAGAAGATGAAGCTGCTGCCCGAAAAGGCCATCGTAATGCACCCGCTGCCCAGAGTCAATGAGATTTCCGTAAAGGTGGACGAGGACCCGCGCGCAAGCTATTTCCGTCAGGTGGAAAACGGCAAGTTTGTCCGTATGGCTCTGATTATGAAACTGCTGGAGGTACAGAAATGAATATAGACGGCATCACTCAGGGCATTGTCCTTGACCATATCGCGGCAGGACGCAGCATGGAGATATACCATCTGCTGCACCTTGACCAGCTTGACTGCTGCGTTGCCATCATCAAGAATGTGCGCAGCAGCAAGATGGGACGCAAGGACATCATCAAAATCGACCAGAACATCGAAATCAATCTGGACGTGCTGGGATATATTGACCCCAACATCACAGTAAACGTTATCGAGAACGGCACACTGGTTGGCAAGAAGAAGCTTACCCTTCCCACCAGCCTGACCAACGTAATAAGCTGCAGCAACCCCCGCTGCATCACTACCACCGAACAGGAGTGCGACCAGATCTTCCACCTTGCTGACCCCGAGACCGGTCTTTACCGCTGCGCTTACTGCGACACTGCATACAAAGGACACAAGAAGAGTTAGGAGAGGATACCCTTGACACTCAGCCAGTTCTGGAGCGGCAATGCATTTGATGCCTATACATATTTCGGCGCGCATATAGATGCCGCAAACGGCGGCGTGACCTTCCGCACATGGGCACCCTCTGCCCTTGCGGTAAGTGTCATCGGCGAGTTTTCCTCGTGGCAGCCTGTGCAGATGTACCCCATCGAGCGCAGCGGCATCTTTGAGCTGCATTGCCCCAGCGCGCAGGCAGGGCAGATGTACAAGTACGTCATCACCGATTCAAAGGGCTGCAGCAGGGAGCATTGCGACCCCTATGGCTTCGGCATGGAGCTGCGCCCCGCATTTGCTTCAATTATCGTTGACCTTGGGCAGTACGCTTTCACCGACAGTGAGTGGATGGCAGCCCGGGACAAGTGCTATGACCGACCGGTCAATATATACGAAATGCATCTTGGCGCATGGATAAAGACCGGTGATGGGCTTACTGACTGGCATACCTACGAGAGCATTGCTGACAGTCTGATTGACTACTGCAAGGATAACGGCTATACCCACATCGAGTTTCTGCCCCTCGCAGAGCACCCCAGCGACAACTCATGGGGCTATCAGATAACGGGCTTTTTCAGCCCCACTGCCCGCTACGGCACAGCCGCACAGCTTAAAAAGCTGGTGGATAAATGCCATAATGCAGGGCTGGGCGTGATAATGGACTTTGTGCCGGTACATTTTGCCGTAGATGACTACGGTCTGCGCCGATACGACGGCACACCGCTCTACGAATACCCCGCCGATGATGTGGGGGAGAGCGAGTGGGGTACCTGCAACTTTATCCACTCCCGCCGTGAGGTGCAGTGCTTTATCCAGTCCTGCGCCAACTACTGGCTGACCGAGTTCCACTTCGACGGTCTGCGCATGGACGCTATCAGCCGCGCCATCTACTGGCTTGGCGATGAGCGGAGAGGTGTCAACGAGCGCAGCATAGAGTTTATCCAGAAGATGAACAGCGGTCTGCAGCGGCTGCACCCCACCGCCATGCTCATTGCCGAGGATTCCACCCACTACCCCAAGCTGACCGCCCCTGTGGAGTACGGCGGGCTGGGCTTTGACTACAAATGGGACTTGGGCTGGATGCATGACACCCTCAACTATATGCGCACGCCCCCCGATGAGCGCAAGTACCACCACCACAAGCTGACCTTCTCCATGCAATATTTCTACAACGAGCTGCATCTGCTGCCCCTCTCCCACGATGAGGTGGTGCATGGCAAAGCCACAATCATACAGAAGATGTGGGGGCAGTACGAGCAGAAATTCCCGCAGGCACGGGCGATGTATATGTATATGTACGCCCACCCGGGCAAGAAGCTCAGCTTCATGGGTAACGAAATCGCCCACTTCCGGGAATGGGACGAATGCCGTCAGCAGGACTGGGAGCTGCTGAAATATCCGCTGCACGATGCCTTCCGGCGGTATATGGCAGAGCTGTGCGCGCTGTATAGCGAACAGCCTGCACTGCACTGCAAGGAGTACGACCCCGCAGCCTTCCGCTGGCTGGACGCAGACGCCGCCGATAAATCGGTGTATGTCTTTGTCCGTCAGGCAGAGGGGCAGACTATATGCGCCGCCTTCAACTTCTCCGACCAGCCCCAGCGGCACAGCGTACATACCGAAAAGCGTGTGAAGAAGACAAAGGTGCTGCTTTGCAGCGACTGGCAGCGTTTTGGCGGTCAGACGGTGGAGGGCGCAAGCCTTGTGTCACCCACCACCGATGGGCTGATTTTCACACTGCCGCCCTTCTGCGGCGTGTTGATTGAGCTACAGTAAAAGACACCACACAAAGAGGTGAAGCAAATGAGCAGCGTCTACCAAAGCTGCCCCTCCTTTGAGAATGAACGCTACCTGCTCAGGCTTGTGCAGAAGAATGACTGTGCCGACCTGCTGGCAGTGTATTCCGATGAGGCAGCCGTCCCCCTTTTCAACAGCGACAACTGCCATGGTGACGACTTCCATTATAAAACCGAGCAGCGTATGGCAGAAGCCATCGATTTCTGGCTTTATTCCTACGAAGAGGGGTACTTCGTCCGATGGGCAATAGTTGACAAAAGCAGCGGCAGGGCTGTCGGCACAGTGGAGCTGTTCCACAGAGAGGCGGACGACCACTTTACAAAGTGCGGACTGCTGCGCCTTGACCTGCATAGCACCTACGAAAGGGCAGAAGAAATAGGCGAGATTCTCTCCATTATTCTTGAGCCTGCGTATGAGCTGTTTGACTGCACCATGGTTGCAACCAAAGCCATACCCGCCGCAGCCGAAAGACGCACCGCCCTTGCGAAGCTGGGCTTTGCGGAGAGTGTCCACAAACTTGTCGGTCACGACGGCACCGAATATGACTGCTACTACGAAAGAATAAAACCATAAAAACACGCAAAAAGCCGTTCTCCATCAAGAAATTGATGACAGAACGGCTTTTTTGGTCTATACTGAAATAAATATAAAACCAAGTGGGGCATGGGCAGAAAAAAACACAAGCCACCCCCGAAGAAAGCGAAAAAGAAAAGATGGAAAACGTAATTGAAATAGCCGAATTTTCCGCGCCTGAACTGGACGTATACGCCCGCCTGACCGAGGCACAGCTTATGCACTGCAGCGAGCCCGCACTGGGTATGTTCATCGCGGAAAGCCCCAAGGTTATCGAGCGCGCGCTGGAGGCAGGGCACATTCCTGTGTCCATGCTCAGCGAGCGCAAGCATATCGAGGGACAGGCGAGTGACATCATCGCCCGCTGCCGCGAGATTACACCCGATATGCCCGTATTCACCGCCGACACCGACATTCTGGCACAGCTTACAGGCTACAAGCTGACACGCGGCGTGCTGTGCGCCATGCGCCGCCTCCCTCTGCCGCAGGTCAGGGACATCTGCGCCGATGCCCGCCGGATAGCGGTGCTGGAAAATGTGATGAACCCCGCCAACCTCGGCTCGGTATTCCGCTCTGCCGCCGCGCTGGGCATGGATGCGGTGCTGCTCACCCCGGGCTGCACCGACCCG
>SVPT01000021.1 GCA_015065695.1 Oscillospiraceae bacterium
AAGGAGACTACTGCCAAGGAAACTGCCCCCAAGGCAGAACCCGCTGCAGAGAGCAAGCCTGCCCGCCCTGCCAAGCCCGCAAAGCCCCAGCAGAGCGAGAAGCCCGCACCCGCCAAGCAGCCTCAGCAGCCCGCTGCCGCAGCACCCACCGCCCCCGCCAAGGAACAGTCTGCCCCCGCCAAGGAGCAGCCCGCTGCACCCGCAGAGCCTAAGCTCACCCCCACCAAGGTAGCTCCCTCTGCCCCCGGCGGCGCAGCCGTACTGGGTCGTCTGGATCTTACCCCCAAGCGTCCCAAGAAGCAGGAGCAGCGTCAGCGTCCCCAGCAGAATCAGGGTCAGCAGCAGGGACAGAGAAAGCCTCAGCCCCAGCAGCAGAGCAAGCCCGCGGCACCTGCCGCCGAGAGCGCAGCTCCCGCACCGGCACGTCCTGCCGCAAAGCTGCCTGAGCGCCAGCCCAAGCCTGAGCGTCAGCCCCGTCCCAAGAAGCCGGAGGCTCCCAAGGCAAAGCGTCCTGAGATGACCACCATCCGTCCCCACTCCAATGCGCCTGTGGACAGCTCTGTTATCATTCAGCAGGGTCCCGAGGCAACCGCCTCCGAATCCGCTGTAAAGCGCCGCGTGGTCGATACCCGCGGTTCCCATATCGAGATGGATCGCTACAACTCCCGCTATGACGACATGGCACACGAGAAGAGCGGACGCGCGGCAGAAAATTCCTCCTCCAAGCAGAAGCTCACTCAGAAGTCCCAGCAGTACCGTCAGAAGGGCAAGGGAGGCAAGCAGGGTCGCCGCGAGACCGAGAAGGAGCGCGAGGATCGTATTGCCAGAGAGCGCCGTCTCAAGCCCGTCAGCATTGTTATCCCCGATGAGATAACCGTCAGCGAGCTTGCCATGCGCCTGAAGATGACCGCGGCAGAGGTCATCAAGAAGCTGATGATGATGGGCACCATGGCCTCCCTGAACGATGTCATCGACTTTGACACCGCATATCTGGTTGCAACCGAGCTGGGCGCAAAGGCCGAGCGCGAGGTTGTTGTAACCATCGAAGAGCGCATCATCGACGACAGCGATGATGACGATACTCAGCTTGTTCCCCGCAGCCCGGTCGTTGTCGTCATGGGTCACGTTGACCACGGCAAGACCTCTCTGCTTGACTATATCCGCAAGACCAATGTCACCTCCGGCGAGGCAGGCGGCATCACTCAGCACATCGGCGCATACCGCGTCACTGTTGACGACCGCGAAATCACCTTCCTCGATACTCCCGGTCACGCCGCATTCACCACCATGCGCGCCCGCGGCGCACAGGTCACCGATATTGCGGTACTGGTCGTAGCCGCTGACGACGGCATCATGCCCCAGACCGTTGAGGCTATCAACCACGCCAAGGCGGCAGGTGTTTCCATCATCGTTGCCATCAACAAGATGGATAAGCCGGGCACTACCACAGACAATATCATGCAGCAGCTTACCGAATATGAGCTGGTGCCCGAGGAGTGGGGCGGCGACATCATCTGCGTGCCCATCTCCGCAAAGACCGGTATGGGTATCCCCGACCTGCTTGAAAACCTGATACTGCTCGCCGATATGCGCGAGCTGCGCGCCAACCCCAACCGTGCCGCAAAGGGTACTGTCATCGAGGCCCGTCTGGACAAGGGACGCGGTCCTATCGCCACCGTACTTGTGCAGAACGGCACACTGCATGACCACGACATCATCGTTGCCGGTACAGCCGTCGGCCGCGTACGCGCCATGACCGACGACCGCGGCACCCCCGTAAAGAGTGCAGGTCCTTCCATTCCTGTTGAGATTATCGGTCTGGACAGCGTTCCCTCCGGCGGTGACATCTTCAACGCCGTTTCCGATGAACGCCTCGCCAGAGAGCTGGTTGAGCAGCGCCGCGCAGCAGAGAAGGAAGAGGCATTCCAGCAGCAGACCAGAATCACCCTCGACAACCTCTTCTCCCAGATGCAGGACGGCGAGATGAAGGAGCTGCGCATCATCGTCAAGGCCGACGTCAACGGCTCGGTCGAGGCAGTGCGCCAGTCCCTTGAGAAGCTCTCCAACGAAGAGGTTCGCGTTCACATTATCCACGGTGCCGTCGGCGGCATCAACGAATCGGACGTCATGCTTGCCAACGCCTCCAACGCCATCATCGTCGGCTTCAACGTGCGTCCCGACCCGCAGGCTGCCGAAAACGCGGAGCGTCAGGGCGTTGATATGCGCCTCTACCGCATTATCTACGACTGCATCGAGGAAATCAGCTCCGCTATGAAGGGTATGCTCGCCCCCAAGACCAGAGTTGTGGACATCGGTCGTTCCGAGGTTCGTCAGGTTATCCACATCAGCTCGGTGGGCACCATCGCAGGCTGTTATGTTGTTTCCGGACACATTGAACGCCGCGCTATGATCCGCGTTGTCCGTGACAACATCGTCATTGCCGAGGATCAGATCAAATCCCTCCGCCGCTTCAAGGACGACGTCCGTGAGGTACAGCAGGGCTACGAATGCGGTATCGGACTGGAGAAGTTCAACGACATCAAGGAGGGCGACTTCCTCGAGGCATTCATCATCGAGGAGTACCGCGACTGATAGCCCCTCCCCCACAATGCAGATTTTACAGAGGTAAATCAATATATGGCAAATCACAGAACAAGCCGGCTTAACGAAGACATCATGCGTGAGCTGTGCGCCATACTGCGTACACTGAAGGACCCCCGCATAAGCTCCATGCTTTCGGTGGTCAAGGTGGACGTTACCAACGACCTTTCCTATGCCACCTGCTACGTCAGCGCGCTGGAAGGTCGTGAGGCCACCGCCCAGTCGGTAAAGGGTCTGCGCTCCGCGGCAGGATATGTCCGCCGCGAGCTGGGCCGCTCACTGGAGCTGCGCCATGTTCCCGAGGTTCGCTTTGTTGCGGACGACTCCATTGAACACAGCGCACACATCAATCAGCTTCTCCGCGACATCAATGCCGGCGGCAGTCAGCAGGACGAGGACTGAGAAAATATAATAATTCGGCTTACCCTGCGGGCACCTTCCCGTCCCCGCAGGGTAAGCTGGTATATCTATACCTATCTTGTTATTCAAAGGAGTACGCCGAGTTTTGTCCGGCGGAACAATGTAATATATGGCCAGACTGAACATAGCTCAGGCAGCAGACCTGCTGCTTTCCCAAGACAATATCCTGATCCTGTGCCACCGCTATCCCGATGGTGACACAGTTGGCTCGGCCTTTGCCCTCTGCCGCGCACTCCGCTCCGTTGGTAAACGGGCAAGCGTTATGTGCGGCGACATTTTCCCCGCAAAATTCGCCTATCTCTATTCGGACATAACCCCCGATGCTATCCGGGAGAAGTTCATCGTCACTGTAGACGTTGCCGACACTACCCTGCTGGGCGTGCTGGAAAAGGACTACGGCGCAAAGATTGACCTTTGCATAGACCACCATGCCTCCAACCGTATGTACGCAAAGAACACTCTGCTGGACGACACTGCCTCCGCTGCGGGCGAGATTATCTACGCACTGCTTGCCCCGCTGGGTGCAGAGCTTACTCCGGAAATCGCCATTTCGCTGTATACTGCCATCGCCACCGACACCGGCTGCTTCCGCTACACCAACGTCACCCCGCGCACACACCGCATCGCCGCAGACCTGCTGGACGTTGGCATAGATGCCCACGAGGTCAACAGGGTGATGTTTGACACCAAGAGCCCCGCGCGCCTGCAGATTGAAAAAGAGATGCTGGAATCCATCGACTACCGCCTTGACGGCAAGGTGGTCATGATGACCCTCACCGAGGATATGATTGTCCGCGCAGGTGCCTGCGAGGGCGACATCGATGGTCTCTCCGCCATTCCCCGCTCCATCGAGGGTGTAAAGGCAGGTGTCATGCTCCGCGAGGTGAGCGGCGGCTACAAGATTTCTCTCCGCACCAATCGCGGTCTTAACGCCAGCGACATATGCAAGCAGATGGGCGGAGGCGGACACGCCGCTGCCGCAGGCTGCTTCAGCAAGGGCTCTCTGGAAGAGGCCAAGGACCGCCTGATGGACATCATCACAGAGGTGCTTGAGGCTCAGAAATAACGCCCACTTGGTATATTCCAACATTAATATTACAAAGAGGCATATATGACAGAGAAAATCACGCCGGAGAGAGCCGCAGTTCGCGATCTCTGCGGCGTATTGCTTATCGACAAGCCGGAGGATTTCACCTCCTTTGACCTGTGCGCCAAGCTGCGAGGTATGCTGCGCACCAAGCGCATAGGTCACGCAGGCACGCTCGACCCCATGGCAACCGGTCTGATGACGGTGCTGCTGGGCAGTGCCACCCGCGCTGCGGAGCTTTTCCCCGACCACACCAAGCGGTACACCGCCCGCTTCCTCCTGGGCACCCGCACCGACACGCTGGACATCACAGGTACCGTTCTTGAGAAGAAGCCGGTCAGCGTCACTCAGCAGCAGCTTGAAGAGGTGCTGCCCCGCTTCCGTGGGACAATACAGCAGCTTCCTCCTATGTATTCGGCGGTTCACTCCGACGGCAGGCGGCTGTATGAGCTGGCACGCGAGGGCAAGGAAATCGAGCGCGAAACCCGTGAGGTGGTCATACATCGGCTTGAACTGACTGCCTTTGACAGCCAGACAGGCACAGGTGAACTGGACGTCTGCTGCTCACGGGGTACCTATATTCGCTCACTGACCGATGATATTGGCAATGCACTGGGCTGCGGCGCTGTGCTTACCTCCCTGCGCCGCACAGAGGCACTGGGCTTTGGTCTGGGGCAGGCTATAACGCTGGCAGAGGCACAGCGGCTGACTGACGAGGGCACTATAGCGCAGCGGCTTATCCCTGTATGCGATGCCCTTGCCTGCTATCCCAAATGCACTGTAACCCCCGCACAGGCACGGCGCTACTTCAACGGCGGCGAGCTGGACATTGAGCGCATCTACGAGCTCAAGGCACTGCTGCCTGCACTGGAATCCCCCTATGTGCGGGTGTACGGACAACTGGCAGAAGATGGCGAAGCCGTATTCCTCGGCATTGGGCGCACAGACAGGGAAGCCAATGCCCTGCGCCCCTACAAACGCTTTGTCTGATTTTAACCTGACCAACTAAATTTGAACACACGAGGTGTGTTGCATGACTATTACTTCAACCATACCGCAGCTTGAAGGCTCCTCGGTGGCACTGGGTCTGTTTGATGGACTGCATCAGGGACACTGCGCCGTCATAAACGGTGCGTTTGCCGACAGCAAGGAGACCCGCGTGGTCTTTTCTGTGGGTCGGCTGTGCAGCCGCACCGCCCACGATGGCGCAGTCCGCACCGCTGTACTGCTGCTTGATGATGAGCGCAACCGTATTCTGGAGGGGCTGGGCACAGATATTCTGGTAACTCCCCCTTTTGATGAAATAAAGGATTATTCCGGCGAGCAGTTTTTTAAAGAGATTCTCCTTGGCAGGCTGGGTGCGCGCAGGGTTTCCTGCGGCTACAACTATACCTTCGGCAAGGGTGCCTCCTGCGGCGCGACAGAGCTGCGTGCTTTCTGCGAGACTGCCGGTATACAGTGCGAGGTAGTACCTGAGCTGCGCTGCGATGGCAAGGCGGTATCCAGCAGTGCCATACGCACTGCCCTGCTTGCCGGCGACGCGGAAACCGCCGCACTGCTGCTTGGACGGCGTTACGGCTACACCCTGCCCGTTGCGGAGGGTCAGCACCTTGGCAGGACGCTGGGTGCGCCCACCATAAACCAGATATTCCCCGAGAATCTGCTGCTGCCGCGCTTCGGCGTTTACGCCTCACTTGTTTACATCGGGGGCGGCAAGGCAGGAGAGAAGCCCTACTTCGGCGTTACCAACATCGGTATGCGCCCCACCGTGGGAGCTGAGCTGCCGCTGAGCGAAACATGGATGCCGGAATACACCGGCAGTGAGCTTTACGGACAGAATATCCGTGTGGAGCTGCTGGCATTTCTCCGTGACGAAAAGCGTTTCGGCTCTCTGGACGAGCTGCGCATTGCCATACACAGAGATGCCCGCGCCGCGGGCGCCGTTGCGCGTGGATACGATTGCCGCTAGGTAAAACGCATGGGGCAATCTTTGTGCATTATTCCATCTTGCCAAGCTTGCCGAAGTATGTTAGAATATCGAAAGTTTAGAGACTGATATTCTGGCGGAAAGGAGCGAATGGTATGTACGGTATCGGAACTTTCGTAAACCGTATACAGAGCCATTGTTCCCACACTCATCTGCGTGCGGGTTTCGCGTTCGTTCCTTCTCATTTTTCCGTTGCCGCAGTATCGGTGTTTGTATTATGAAAAATCAGCAATTGCCCATCAAACGGCAATTGCTTTTTTTTGCACAAAATTTCAGGAGGTAGAATCTATGAGCAAGAAAACCAAGTCCCTCATCGGCACAGAGCCGGTGTACGACGCACGTTCCCTGGGTAAGGGAAGAATGGCTGTGCTGGGCATCCAGCATATGTTCGCCATGTTTGGCGCAACCGTCCTTGTCCCCATGATTACCGGTCTCGACATCTCCACCACCCTGCTGTTTGCAGGTCTGGGCACCCTGCTGTTCCACCTTATCACCGGCTTCAAGGTACCCGCATTCCTCGGCTCCTCCTTCGCCTTCCTTGGCGGTTATGCCGCCATCGCTCCCCTTGAGGGTAAAGACGGCATGACTCAGGCACAGCTTCTGCCCTATGCCTGCCTCGGCGTTGCCGCTGCCGGTCTGATCTACCTTGTACTGGCTGCCCTGATCAAGGTCATCGGCGTTTCCCGTGTTATGAAGTTCTTCCCGCCCGTTGTCACCGGCCCCATCATCATCTGCGTTGGTCTGCAGCTTGCCGGCAGTGCCGTAAGCAACTGCACCACCAACTGGATGCTGGCTCTCATCGCTCTGGGCGTTGTCATCATCTTCAACATCTGGGGCAAGGGCATGGCAAAGATCATTCCCATCGTCCTCGGCGTCGTTGTTTCCTACATCGTTGCGGTGCTGACCAACAATGTTGACTACACCCCCGTTGTCAACATCGTCAACAACATTGCTGAGGGCAAGATCCTTGGCAACCTCATCGGTATCCCCGTACAGAAGGACGCTACCGTTCTTGGCATTGACTGGAGCCAGACCTCTCTGATCCTCAGCTCCATCATCGCTATCGCTCCCATCGCTCTTGCTACCATGATGGAGCACATCGGCGACATCTCTGCCATCAGCTCCACCGTCAACAAGAACTACATAAAGGATCCCGGTCTGCACAGAACCCTCATCGGTGACGGTCTTGCAACCACCATCGCTTCCCTCTTTGGCGCACCTGCCAACACCACCTACGGCGAGAACACCGGCGTTCTGGCTCTGACCAGAGTTTATGACCCCAAGGTTGTGCGCATCGCCGCCTTTACCGCTGCAGGCATCTCCTTCTTCCCCATCGTTGCCGCTGCCATCGAGACCATTCCCACCGCAATCGTCGGCGGTATCTCCTTCGTTCTGTACGGCATGATCGCTGCTATCGGTGTGCGCAACGTCGTTGAGAATCAGGTTGACTTCACCAAGAGCCGCAACCTCATCATTGCTGCTGTTATTCTCGTTTCCACCCTTGGTCTTAACAGCATCGGCGGCATCTCCTTCAACGTTGGCAACATCACCATCAATCTGACCGGTCTGGCAGTTGCTGCTCTCGCAGGTATCCTGCTCAACGCTATCCTGCCCGGTAAGGACTACGTCTTCTCCACCGAGGAGCCCAAGGACACCGGCGTAGACTTCGCTGTCGGCGCATCTTCCGAGAGCCTGACCGAGACCAAGGAAGCCGAGAAGGCTGCTGAGGCTGTCGAAGAGGCTACTGCCGAGACTGTCGAAGAGGCTGCTGAAGAAGCTGCTGAGGTTGTCGAAGAGACTGCTGAAGAGGCTGCTGAGGTTGTCGAAGAGGCTACTGACGCTGCTGCTGCAGAGGCTGACGAAGAAGCCGCCGCTGCTGCTGCCGCTGTTGCCGCTGCTGTTGAAGCAGAGGACGCTGAGTAAGCAATATAACTGACCTATACACGGAGTGCCGACTTCTCTGTCGGCACTCCCTTTGTTTTGCCGATAATTAATACTGTGCGGCGGGTAACGTGCCGGCATCATTGACAACTGCGGACAAACAGCATATAATATACCGGTAAATGATAATTCTCCAAAGGAAAGGCGCACTGTTTCATGAATAATAACAGCAACGAAAACAAAACCAAGCTGGTCATTCCCCGCACCCTGCTTGCGGCAGTGGGTTATCTTGCACTGGTGGGCGTTGTTATATACGGCAGCACCGACCACGTTTACGATGGCTTCGGCAAGGCTGCACCGTGGATTGTCGGCGGCATTTTCGCCGTCATGGCAGGTATTCGCATTTATGAATATGTCCTCTCCCTGCGCGCACAGCATTCTGTGAATCTGTTTGATTCACAGAGGGTCGAGGAAGACGGAGATTCCTCCGAGGAATAGTTTAAAACAGCGGCAGCGGCGGGCAAACGCTGATTTACTATTGTTTTTATTCAGAAAACAATAGTAAACTGCCCCAAAAACAGGCAAAAGATACTATTGACACAGGGTGTCGTATGTGCTAAAATATTTAAGCTGTATTCAGCATTCAAGTATTTGTGTGTTGTATGCAGTCGTGCAGGTGTAGTTTAGCGGTAGAACTCCAGCCTTCCAAGCTGGTCGTGTGGGTTCGACTCCCATCACCTGCTCCAATAAGTGCGCCAGTAGCTCAGCTGGATAGAGCAACTGCCTTCTAAGCAGTAGGCCAGGGGTTCGAGTCCCTTCTGGCGCGCCAATATGGTGGGATTAGCTTAGCTGGTTAAAGCGCCAGATTGTGGCTCTGGAGACCGTCGGTTCGAGTCCGATATTCCACCCCACACAAAGAGGTCGGCACGCGGATAACCGCATCCGCGTGCCGATTTCCAATAATTTCCCCCTTGGCGGGACGAATGCGAATGCTCTCATATTGGGGTGTAGCCAAGTGGTAAGGCACGGGACTTTGACTCCCGCATTCGCTGGTTCGAGCCCAGCCATCCCAGCCAACTCTGACTCATTAGCTCAGTTGGCAGAGCACCTGACTTTTAATCAGGGTGTCCGGGGTTCGAATCCCCGATGAGTCACCAGAAAAGCCTTTTTTGCCAATGGCAGAAGAGGCTTTTCTTTTTTTGCTGAGTTCGCCTTGCGGTGCAGTGGTGTGCCTGCGGGCGTGGAGTGTGGCGGGAATGCCACACGCTTTGCTGCTGTTGTATGCAGGCAATGCAAGCCCACAAAAACAAATTGTAAAGCAGCAGCCTTCGTTTTATGAAGACTGCTGCTTTGTGTTATCTCGGCTTTATTCCAGTTCCGGTATGTTTTCAGGATTCTCCTTAAAGGATATGTCCTCATCATAGATATAGATATGTATATCCTCCACGTCGATTATCCTGTCGGGTTCTCCATAAGCCTGAACGACAGTGTCCTCTGTAATGCCATGTACTGTCATTCCTTCATCCACAAGGACAAAGTGCGCCGGTTCCGAATACCAGTCGGACCTGCATATCCAGTAGTGTATTCTGAATATTTCTCCGTCCCATATCACAGCCCTTGACTTTACCTTACCCAAGGACATCACCGTCATCTGCGATGCGTTCCAGTAATCGGAATATCCGCAGGTCAAACCCTCAGCCTCCAGTACGTCGATGGCTTTATCCAAACTTTCGTCCTTAACTATATACCACTGTGGAAGAGGCAGCGCAGACACTGTAAGCAAAACCACAGACAATGCAGCAGCAGCCCACATGACAAAGTCCTTCCTTATTCGCTCCCCGTATTTTTCTATCAGCACAGTGTAGGTGCGCACTATCAGTATTGCAAATACGACAGGTGTGTGCGACAAATATCTGAACGAGCTGAAATCCACGGAAATATTCGTAATGACAAATAGCAAAGACAGTATGACATAGCCTATACTGAGTACGCTGCATATAAAATCGCAGCTTCTGTTTGCCAAAGCCCTGACTGAATAATACACAATCAGCACCAAACCTGCTACAACAAAAAGGCTTCTGACAAAATATAGTGCCGTGTTTGCAGAAAGCAGCGGTGTGTTCATGAATCCTGCATCATTGACCATGAAAATACATTCAAACAGCATAGTGGCACGGTCATAGTATTCCTCAACCGGCAGAAACAGCTTCGACTGCATAAAGGTATTCTTATCTGCACTGCCGATGACAAAATACAGCTTATCCAGCACCATTCCCAGCACTGCCCCCGAAAAAGCCGCTGCGGCTGAGTACAGACCGGCAGTTTTCCTGATAGGCTTCTTCTGAATGAAATCAATAAAAAGTCTGTAACACTCCAGCAGCACCACCGGCATGATGATGCCCGCCAGTGCAACACTGTCACCCCAAGCGGAAAGTGCCAGGAAAACGATTGCCGGAATAACATACTTCTTAGGGGCACTTTCCGTCTTCCGCATACGGTTGAGGAAGTAAAGTCCCGCAAAAGCCCACGCAAAGCTGCCTATATGTGCCCGTCCGATATTGCCCCAAAATCCGCATGGAAATGCCACAATGCCAAGATAGATGCACACAGGCACTATTCTGCTGCGGCAGAAGGAAATGTCATCAAACATAAGGAACGCACCTGCGAATGCTGCAAAAACCAGCATCAACGTAACCGCCAGCACATATGCCTCCGAGCTAATGCCTGCCACAGCTGCACCTATTGCATAAAAAGGTATATCGGTTGCTGTAAAGGAAACTCCGGACAGTGCCCACTCATTCCTGAAGAAATTACCGTGAAGCACATCATACCCCTCTATGACCAGATTGGCAAAATCCGAATTCATAATCTGTTCGTTTGCCATTCTCATAAGAACTATCAGGAAATATAGAATCCCAAAGACAGCACACACGCTGATACAAATTAATGTTTTCTTCTTCCTTGTCACGCTTTTGCCCTCCCGGCTTAATCCCTATATGTAAAACGCTTGTTGAGGAAAAACTGCATCAGAGAAACCACAACCAACAAAGCGGCCTTAAGTACATACAGATTTGTTACATAACCCTTGAGCAGTGCAATACAGCCTGTAGAAACAGCCATTCCCAGCAACACTATCAGAAGATATGAGCCAAAACGCCTTGCCAGCTTATCCTTTTTCTTGAAATTGAGGAAGGTGTTGCTGACAAATGTAAAGACAAAGCCGCACACCGCACCGATGATATTAGCCATTTCCGGAGCCTTTACCGCACCAGTATACACAAGAACACAGAATATCAGATACTCCAGTGCAGCTGCAATCAAACCAAAGCCGGCGTACAGTATCAGATTCAGCAATGTCGGAAACCGCATAAAGGTCAGCCTTACCAGCGACTTCATATAGTCACAGATAAATGGCAGCAGCCGCCGTTTGGATTTCCCGTGGAGGCGTTTCTCAAAGGATATTGGCACCTCGCCAATATCCAGCCTTCCTTCCGGTTTGTTCATGCTGATTTTCAGCAGAACCTCCTGCAGAACATCATAATTCTTATTGGTAAGTGTAACAGCACGCAGGTCAGCAGTGTGATATATTCTGTAATCGGTTGAGATGTCCTTTGCCTTTATACCCAAGCAGAGGCGGAACGCACCATTCAGAATATGCGACATTATTACTGACGATTTTGAATCATTGGTATGCCCACCTTTAACATACCTTGAGCCAATTACAACGTCTTTGTTTTCGGAGACAAACATATGATACATATTGCCGATATATTTAGGGTTGTGGGAACCATCACTGTCAAGTATCAGGAATTTGTCAAAGGAGGCATATTTAATGCCTGTGCGAAAAGCTCCCCCAAAGTATGGCTCTTCCTGATTGATGTATCTGCAGCCATTTTCAGCACACACATTGGGAGTATCGTCCATTGGCTCTGCTGTATCAACAACAATGATTTCGTATTGCTCAGGCAGTGCATCAAGCTGCTGCTTTATCTGCGGTATCAAGATCCTTAGGTTATCTGCCTCTTCATATGCAAGCAAAACAACGCTTATACCCTTTTTCAACTCCTGCGTTTTCACAACACTTTCACTCATTCAGTTCTGTCTCCTTTTTGTGCATTGGTAAATATTCTATAAATCTGTTTATCACAGATTTTATCACAAGAGTTTACATTTTTCAATATCTCCCAAAACACAAAGCACAGCTTATCCCCCGCCGCACGCGGAGGGAAAGCTGTGCCTTTTAAATTATCCAATACCTACAATGAACGGATTATCTCTGCCAGATTTCTGCCGTAAATTTCTGCGCCCAGAGCGTTGGGGTGCAGGTTATCGAGGAAATATTCGGGAAGGTGCGGCACCAGCTTAAAGCCGTCGATTACTGTGATGTTGGGGTACTTTGCGCACACCTCTGCGATGCCTGCGCGGTAACGCTCAAGCACAGGCACGCCCTCCATGTTGTCACCGCGCCATATGGGGGTGATGCAGATTACGGGCGTGTCGCCGTACACCTGCTGCAGCCGCTCGTAGTAGCGCTCCACAGCCTCCATGGTTTCGTCGCCGTACTGGTTGGTGCCGAGGGAAACGATTATTCTGTCCGGCTTGTAACCCTCCATGGGCACAAGCACCTTGGCATCGTAGATGTAGCCGCCGATGCCCTGATTGATGATGTCGAAGTTGAGTATGCGGTTGGCGGCGCTGACGTATGTGTGAGAAGAGCGCAGCGGACCGAAGCCCTGTGTGATGGAGTCGCCCAGCCACAGCACCTTTTCGCCCTTCTTTGCGGGCACTGCCTCAGCGTCAATCTCAAAATTGCGGATAAGCACGGTTGCGTCTGCAGGCAGATAGACGACCACCTGCTTTTCGCCCTCCGGCAGGGAGAAGGCCAGTCTACCCTCGTCGGCTATATCCTTGACGTAGTATATCTGCGTGATAAGCCCGTCCACCGACAGCTCAAAGGAATCCTCCGAGCCCTTCCAGATGATTTTGTAATCAAAGGAAAGAGAGGCTGCTGTGGTGGTAAACTCCAGCGTCTTTGCGCTGGAAGCGGTGCAGCGCTCATACCAGAAATCAAAAGCCTTTTCAAAGTAGTCTCTCTGCTCCTGTGTGTACTGAAAGGACTGCAGATAACCGTCATCGGTTTCGGCAAAGCTGTATGCGCCGAAGTATATGCTTTTAAGCTGCTCGTTTGTCAGTATCATTGATTGCACCCCGTTGTTCAAGTATTTTGTCACGATGCTTTATTTACTATAATAGCCCGCAGGCGGCTTGATGGCTATACGATTCCGGTGCATTTATTTGCAGAAATGAACTGATGTCGCAGAGGAGATTACCTGGCCGCTGCCTCGGTGAGGGTGGTGATGAGCTTGCGGAAATCCGCCTCCTGCCAGATTACGGGGACAGGATAGAGGGGATTGGCTTCCTTTGATGCCCATTCGATTATCTGCGGAATGTCCTCTTCCTTTATCACGTCAAGCCCTGCGGGAATATCCATTGCCGCCTTAAGCTGCTCTATCCACTCGATGAATTTCAGAGCCTTTTCCCTGTCGGTGCTGCCCTCTATGCCGCACACGTCCGCAAGCTCTGCAAGGCGCTTGTACACAGCCGAGCCAAACTGCCGCATCACATGAGGGAGTATTACTGCCATTGCCAGACCGTGGGAAACGCCGTACAGTCCGCCAAGGGTGTGCCCCACCGCATGGACATAGCCCACGCAGCCGCGGGTAAAGGCTCTGCCGGCGTAGAATGCCGCAAGCTGCATATTCTGGCGGGCTTCCAGATTACTTCCGTCCTGATAGGCTTTCAGGAGATTATCATAAATCAGCCGCACTGCTTTCTTTGCCAGATCGTTTTCCAGCCTGGTGCAGTAGGTGTGGTTGGTGTATGCCTCCACAGCGTGGCACAGGGCGTCCATGCCTGTGGTGGAGGTGACAGAGGGCGGCAGACCAATGGTAAGCTCCGGGTCGAGTATGGCGTAACCGGGGATAATGTGCGGGTCGTTGATGGAAGCCTTGCGATGGGTGGCGGAGTCGGTGATTACCGCCGCAACGGTGGTTTCCGAGCCGGTGCCGGAGGTGGTGGGCACAGCGAAGAAGGGCGGTATCTTCTTCATCACCTTGAGTATACCCTGAAGCTGCGCTACAGTCTTTCTCGGGCGTGCAATGCGTGCGCCTATCGCCTTTGCGCAGTCGATGGGGGTGCCGCCGCCAAAGGCAACGATGGCTGCGCAGCCGTTTTCCCTGTACATTCTCACGCCGTCCTCCACGTCGTCGCTGGTGGGGTTGGGCAGCATATCACTGTACACGGTATATCTGATTCCTGCTTCGTCCATCGCTTTCAGCATACCATTCGGCAGCCCCAGCTTGACAAGCCCCTCATCGGTGACAACGAGGACGTTGTCCGCACCTTTTGACCGCAGAAGCTCCGGCATTCTCTTTATGCTGCCCGGACCTTCTATATATTCCGGCATACGGTAGCCCATGAAGTAGTTGCCCACCTTCATTACCGCCTGAAAAATCCTGCAAAACACCTTACTGCTCATCATTCTGCCTCCCTTTCAGCGTGTATATATTCTTCCCTCATCGGTGTATCGGTTATCTAAAATTTTATCATATCCCAAAATGGAAAACAAGATGCCCGCGTGATGATATGGTGGGGAATCAGGTATGTCTGAGGACAGCAAAGGGGAGAAGGACAAAAGCCTTCCCCCCTGTTTTGTTATGGCTGTACTGCTGACACCTTATTCCACAAACCAGCTTTCGTAGTCCTCATCATACATATCTTGACTGGCTATTATATCAATGACAAAGATGAAGTCATCGTCCAATCTTCTGGCATAGGTGTAGCCATGCATCTCCATGCCGGAATTGGTTGCAAAGATAACCTCTTTTGTGTATTCCTCGCCGCAGATGATGACCTTTTCTCTTTCGCCATATGAGAATTCCGTGCCGAATGGATTGTTGATTCTTTCAATCATGGCATTTTTGTCATCAATGTAATCGTCCGGAGTGTAGTCCTTTGCGTTGGGCACACCCAGCTTGGTGTTGATAAACTCAAAGGATACAAATTCGCCCATAGCTGAACCCTGAACATATCCGTCAAATATCTTTGCTGATTCTCTCAATCTGTCCTTTTCTATATTCCCGGCAGCTTCCATATCCTGCTCTGAAATTGTCTGCAAAAAGTATTCATCTGCCATCTTATAGCCTTCCGGCAGCCTGCAGGTTATGGAGGCGTATTCGTTGGTGTATACGTTGCCATCAACCACGCCCTTTTTGTAAGCTGTGCCTATTGCGGCCTCGGGAGTGCCGGGGGCGGTGGGCTCATCGTACACTGCGGCAGGCTCTGCGCGGGGCACAAATCCCTCGGGATAGCTCATGCCATAGCCCATCTCAAAGACACACTGCTCTGTGCCAATCTCTTCAACAGAGCCGTACCACGGGCTGGGCAGTCTGCCTGTGAAGTCGGAGCAGCCGCACAGTACGTCGGAAATGCCCTTGCCCTCGGAGCCGGGCAGATAGCACATTACAACGCTGTCCCAGTTTTTGTAATCCTTCGGGTCGAGAATAACGTGTCTGCCTGCGACAATGCAGGTAACGGTGGGCTTGCCAAGTGCCTTGGCTTCCTTTATCGCCTCAGCGTTGCCCTCCAGACCGCACATACCGCACAGCTCAAGGTCTTCGGTATCGCCGTTCCATTCAGCGTAGGACTGTTCGCCTACGCACATAAGCACCACATCGGCTTTCTTTGCCTCGGCGGGGTCGGTTATGACCTCGATGCCGTAGTCGTCCGCGTATTTCTCAAATGCCCTGAGAATGGTAGTAACTCCGGGGATTTTCTTTGAGGGGCTGCTGTTCCAGTCGCCTGTCCAGCCGCCGCACTGTGTGCGTGCATCGTCTGCGGCAGGGCCGGTGATATACACCTTTGTGCCCTCCCTGAGGGGCAGCAGGTCGTTTTCATTCTTCAGCAGCACAAGGCTCTTCTCAACCAGCTTTTCGGCAACGGCTCTGTATTCAGCCGAGCCTGTTTCCTCCTGAACTGTCTGTATATTCTCGCAGAAGGGGTCATCAAATATACCTGCCTCCTGCTTTACCTTGATGATTCTGCGGACGGCATCGTTGATGCGCTCTTCGCTTATCTCGCCGCTGCCCACCGCCTCGATGATGATGTCGCGTGCCTCGTCAAAGCGTTCCACCTCCATCAGCATATCAATGCCTGCGTTGACACCGGTGATAATCTGCTCCCTGTAGGTGGGGGCAGATATGTTCCACAGGGAATCCCAGTCGCTGACGATAAAGCCCTCGAAGCCCATCTCTTCCTTGAGCATCATGATATACTCGGTATTCTCATGCATCTTGAGACCGTTGAGGGCAGAGTGGCTAATCATTATGGTCTGCACACCTGCATCAATCTGCGCCTGATAGACCTTCAGCAGCTCGGCAATCTCCTCTTCGGAAAGTATTGCATCACCTCGGTCGATGATGCGCGGATAGTCCGACTGCTCACCTGTACCGTAAACCACGTTGCCGTCACCGAAGAAGTGCTTGGCGCAGGCGACAAGGCCGCCGTCGATAAGTCCTCGGGTGTAGGCGGTGCTTAACTTAGTTATGGTTTCAAGGTCGGCGCTGTAGGTTTCATATGTCCTGCCCCAGCGTGGGTCTGTCGACTGGGCAACACAGGGGGAAAAGTTCCACAGCATATGGCACAGCTTTGCCTCGTCCGCGGTGATAAGACCTACCTGATAGGCAAGCTCCTCGTCGTTGGCAGCACCCTGACCGATATTATGGGGGAAGTAAACACCGTTGAGGCAGTAGCCCACGCCGTGGACATCGTCCTGACCGTAGATGTAGGGTATGCCTGCCTCGGATTCCACTGCCGCCTGCTGGAAGCCGTCCACCAGCTCCCGCCACGACGGGGCATCAATGAAGCCCTTCTGGGAGAGGATACTGCCGTAGTCCTTCTCCCTCATATCGTCCTCATTAATCAGATAAACGCCCGGCTGCACCATCTGCGAAGCCTTCTGCTCTGTAGTCATCTCAGCCACTATCTCCTCCGGAGACATAGAGGCGTAGCGCATATATTTGTATTGATTCGCGTCACTGTCGGACACTGCGCAGTCATCTGCGGGCTTTGCTGTGCAAGCCACAGTGGACAGCAGCATCACGATGGCGATTATGATGGCAAGTATCTTTTTCACTTTATTACCTCTCTTTAATCTTTTCTTTATTGTCCGCTTGCTGTTTCTCTCAGCTCATCAATCAGCTTGTCAAAGCTGCTGTTGGATTCATCGGACATTTTCATTATGGTCATGTCTCTGTCTTCATCGGGAAGCGCAGCAGCACATACATATCTGCTTTTGTCATCACACACCACTGCATAGCATCTTGCATTGTTTTCGTCAGTGCCGCCGGGTATGGAAATATACAGATACTCTTTGATTTGTTTGTCTATATACAGCTTGTCTATATACAGCGCACTCAAGTCAATCCAGTCCTCATTGGGAATAAGCATACTGCTCAGCCGCTCAACCACATCGTTGCCGGACACCTTGACTACACCGTCATCAATGCAGTTGTAGATGTACGCAACCGCGGGAGAGTCATTCATGCTGTCAGGCGCCACTGCCTTTGCCGATGTGCCAAAGGCGCCAAGGGAAAGCACCATCACAGCGCAGGCGCACACGGCGGCGCATTTTGCCGCCGGCCGGTTGCTTTTGATATGCCTTATCCTGTCATACATATCCTTTTTGCGGACGGCAAAACCGGTGATGAAGGCATATCCGCACCGCTCCGACTGCTGTTGCAGCGCGGAGATGAGGGTCATGCCGTACACCGTCTTTTCGGCAGAATCCATGCCCTTTGTCACCCACGCATCGCAGGCAAGCTCACAGTCAGCACGGAAGGCATTGCCCATCACCCACACCAGCGGATTGAACCAATACACCGCGCAGCACACCGAAAGCAGCAGCGCGAGGGCATTGTCGCGGCGTTTTATGTGGGTCAGTTCGTGCATGAGGATATAGCGAAGCTGCGCGGGCGATGAAACCGCCCACGACGGCAGATATATCGCGGGGCGGAATATGCCAACGGCGCAGGGCGACTGGCACCCGTCCGACACATACACCTCTGGAATGTGCCTGATGCCCATTTGCTTACAGAGCGATGCCATAATCTCCACATTGGCGGCAGTCTGTCCATTCCTCAGGCGGGCGGAAAAACGCACATTGCCGTACAGCGACACCGCCGCAATGACTGCCGCACCAATCAGCCAGACAACCATAAACACAATGTGCCACGGGAAGGTCTGCGGTGCTGTCTGGGCTGCGGTCTGCGCTGCTTTCTCTGCCGAAAGGGTGGGCAGCAAAACCACGCTGTCTGCCCCGACAGACCCAGCGGGGGCGATTATGTTCATCACGCTCAGGCGGCTACTGACCGAAAAGGGCACCAAAAGGCGCAGCAGCACAGGCAGCCACAGCCAGTACCGCAGCCGTTTGTCCATTCCTTTGGCAAACAGGGCACGCAGCATCATTACGATGGCGATTAGAAGCGACGACTGCACCGTTATTTCCGTCAGAGCGGATAGGATGTTATTTGTCATCAGACTCATCTCCGTCCTTGAGTATGGCTATCATCTGCTCGATTTCCTGCTCGGTAAAGCTGTTGGATTTGGCGAGGTAGGACACCATCATTATGGGGCTGTCGTCAAACACGCGGGCAAGGGTACTGCCCAGCTCCTGCCTGATGGCTGTTTCCTGCTCGATGGCGGCGGTGTATATCTTCACCGGCTCGGCTTCCTCAACGTGTATTGCGCCCTTGCTTTCCATTCGCTTGAGAAAGGAAATAACGGCGTGGCGCGTCCACGAGTGGGTTTTGCCCACCTCGTCGCATATCATTCGCAGCGTACAGGGCTGCTGTGCCCATATGATTTTCATGATTTCCCATTCGTTTGCTGTAAGATTTATTTCCATGCACATGGTTTGTGTATTCTCCTTTCGTGGTAACTGCGCAGTTACTTTGTTTGCATATTAGCACAGGTTGGTTGGCGTGTCAAGATGTTTTTGTAACTGTTTTGTTACTCGTGTTTTCTTATCAATGTTTTTTGTGTCGAGGGGTGACGTCTTTTTGCAATATTACTTGCGTGGTGTGAGAGTTTTCGCTATTTCTCCAACACATCAAGCACCCTCTTCCCCCTGCTGCGCGCCAGCTCCGCAAACTGCGCCGCCCCGCCAAAGGGTCGGGTGATATACGTCACCACATACTGCGCCTGCTCAGTCAGCCACTTGTTTCTCCAGAAAATCGCATAACGCTTTGGTGCGGTTTCGATACCTTCCGGAAAGATGGTGTCGGCGCCGTATTTTTTTGCTGTTGCCTCAGTTGGCATATACGCGAGGACTACGGCAACTGAGATGTGCGGATAAATACTCCGCAGTTCGCATAGTACGCTGTATACCATTGCATCGAACTTGCCCTGATTGCCCACAAGGAAACGGTCAATGCTCTCTTCCGTTATAAGCCTTATCAGAATTTCCCGTAATTTCGGTTTGATTGAATCGGGTCAGTCACGGTGTCCGAAGAATGTACAAGTCAAATTATAAGCTCCTTTATTGGGGATATATCGCAATTATATCAAAAGACGGATAAATTTGCGATATATCCCACACGATATATCGCAGAAAATCGTAACCTTTGTATGTAGGATATATCGTAAAGGAGCGAATATGATGAACACAAAGGAAGCTGTAGCAAGGCGCATTATCCAACTGTGCGAACAGAGAAATATTGCGGTAAATGCGCTAGCCAATATTTCCGGAGTATCTCCGTCAACGATTTACAGTATGCTGAATGAAAAGAGCCAGAATCCGGGCGTTGTGTCAATAAAGAAAATCTGCGACGGTCTTGGTATTACTTTGGGTGAGTTCTTCTCCACGCCCGAGTTTGACAGTCTTGAGCAGGAAATACAGTAACAATTCAGGAGGCAGATTTATGGATACCGCAACCGCTGTGCGCAATCGCATTTTGCAATTATGCGGCGAGCGTGAAATAAGCATAAACAGGCTTTCGACGATTTCTGCACTGCCGCCCTCGAGTATAAAAAATATCCTCTACGGCAAAAGCCAGAACCCCAAGCTGCTTACCATCAAAATGATCTGCGACGGTCTTGGCATTACCTTAGGCGAGTTCTTTTCTTCGCCCGAGTTTGACAGCCTTGAGCAGGAAATACAGTAACCATTCGCTCGACTGTGTGGTATGAAACAGAATCCCCCGCAGAGTGCAAAGTTTTTTTCTTTGCACTCTGCGGGGGATTGCTCTTTGCTTGTTTGTGCGGATTTTACCTATCACCCATTATTCCAGATACTCTTCTACATCCTCGTACTCATCATTGGAGAGCTTTGACATGAACTCGGTAAACGAATCCTCTATTCTGGGCAGGCATCTGACTATGTTCTCATAATCCAGCCGCAGAATATCATCGTCGCACTCCTCCATAATCTCATCGGGCGCAACGCTGATTTCCACGCAGCCGCAGGATTCGTTGTAGGCGCAGAAGGAGGCATCTGCAATCAGCACGCTGGGGTTTCCGTCCCTGATGTCATTTGTATCAATGCATATGACATTGCCGCCAACGGTCAGCGCGAATACAAAAACTCCGTACTGCGCCAGATACTTGCCCGGCTCGCCAACGGTGTTTTCTGCGATAATGGTGTCTATGTCAACAAGGCGCACATAGGATTCCGTCATGGGCACGTTGTTGGGCTGATACCGGCTGTAAAAGTCCAGCACAGCGGCGGATTGTTCTCCTATCAATTCCCTCAGGCGGGCAATCTGCTCAGGGGTTGCCGCAGCAAAAGCATCGTCATTACCGAACATTTCAATGAAATTGCTGACAATCTGTTCCATATTCTTATCCTCCTCTTCGTGTGTTCGGCTTATGTTCTAAATGAAGTAGTTGGGTGCTGCAATCATCTTTTTCAGGAAATCGGCAAACGATTCCGCAATTGCCGAGCCGAGGTATTTGACTACACCCTCCTTGCCGTCACTATACTCGACGGTCAGGAAATCCTCTCCCGAGATATGCATAAACACCAGTTCATCTTCGGGATACAGGCTTCTGTCAACATACATATACTCCTCTGACATACACACAAAATCCGCGACATCAGACGGCTCCATTATTCTGTTGATAAAGGCAGGGTCGTATTTGAAGAAGCCATACCCAATCTCCTGATAAAATGCCCGCAGGGAATGCGGAAACGCAAACCCCATTCGCTGCTCTGCTTCTGTGATTGCTTCTTCCGAAACCTTGCTGAATGTCAAGCCGGAGCTTTCCTGTATGCAGTTTTTGAAAAATTCGTACATCGTTGTTTCCTTTCTTCTTTAATGGTTTGGTACGCTATCCAAACTTGTGCTTAACAACGAACATTCTGTGTTGTTATCAATCAGCAAATTCAAAGAACTCGTCAATATTCCCGCGCAGATAGGTCAGAATGGTATCCTCTATGTCTGTGCTATCTTTGCGAAGCTCGTAATAGGCATTGTCGTAAGCATCAAACAATTCGTCCAGCTCGTCCATTTTTGCAGAGAATTCATCTTCGTCTGCCGCCTGCTCACACAGCTCGTCAACAGAAAGCTGCTTTATCGGGAGTTTTCTGATATTGCAAATAAACGGCTCAGGTATATGTAGATGCTCCATGGCACCGATTACAGCGTCAATATCAATGTACTTGGAATACATATCCAGAAATCCCATGTGACCTTCGCCCATCACCTCGGAATCGTAAATAAACACCGTCAGCGGGCGTTTCTGCTTCTCCGACAGCTCGCTCCAATGGGCTTCGTAGGGAATGTTTGCCCTTGCAAAGGACATGAATTTTCCCCACAACGCATCGTCATCGGCAATATCAAACTTTTCGGTTCTGTATTTTGTCATGTGCGTTTCCTTTCAGTCGTTTTCAATATCTCGGACGGGTTATCATTTCTGATTGTATCACACATCGGGTTGATTTTCAATTTACTAGAGTGAAGTTGGCGTTTTCCTCTGCCAAAGCAGATGCTGTCCCCAAAAGTGAAACACTCGTGTTGTTCCCGATTCATGTATGCCCAGGCGCACAACCACATGATTATTTGGCATAAAAAAGGAGCAGGCACACAGCCTGCTCACTTGTCACTGCTCTTCCACTGCGCACTCTGAAGCCCATTTCTCCCAGAATTCATTAAACTTCTGTTTATCAAACACTCTGAATGCGAACGAAATCGGATCGGTTGCTGTTTCATCACTGTCCAATCTGCTTCTGCAAACGGAAATGATTTCACACTGACCGTCGGGATATGTTATGCGAATCATTTTCTTATATTGTACAGTTGTTGGTTCTGTATTTGCTGTATTCCAACACATCAGGTCATCGAACTCATCCATGAACGCCTTATTATCTGTTATTTCAGCAACGACTATGTATGGCTCTGTTTCACCACAGCCCCACGAATTATTCGGTTTGACTAGTTCAATTTTAACCTTTTTCCAGTTGCTGACCGGGTGCAGAAATACATATTCTGTCAGTTCCTCCTCATGCAGGTTTTCGCTGCAGCTGACCAGCATTTCGTCTCCGCAGATTTCACCGCCGATTTCGGCACAGCATTCTACTAAAATCATGATTCCTGTGACGGACTCCTCCGAAGCCTCACACGAGCACAGTACAAGCGAACTGATTAATAGGAAGAATACAAGTATATACTTTTTGGTATTTCTCATTTTTAGCCTCCTGAAAAAATGTGGTTTAGTTGGAATTGCTCTGTTCCTTGTTGGCTTTAGTTCAGACATTACAACTTGATTATACACATATATTTCGCATCCTGGCTTTTTGCTTCCCGATAACTGTTCCCAAGCAGGCTCTTGTTGTCCGCAAACAAACGACTGGTAGCTGCAGGGTATATGTTTCATAGAAATCTATCCGGTAATTCCCATTACCAAGAAGAGCCACATATATGGATTATTCTGTCATCGTCAGAAAAAACCGGAGGAATCTCCGACTGTATTTCCCTTTACCTCTATCTGCAGCTTCCGCTTATTCTCACACTGTCATATTCTCCGGCGGCAATCATGCCTGCACCGTTAATAACCATATCCATAATGCATTATCTCCTTTACTTATCAAGAATATTGCTCAGGTCGATACACTCGCCGTTTTCAAGCACCTTTGTTATGCTTCGTATATCTCTTATTTGGATAGTCCTTTCTCCAAAGACGGTGTCAATGACCAGTCTTGCGCTGCTTTCTTCCTCACCGGAAAGCTTCGATGCCAGAGCGTCCAGAGAGATGTCCTCCTTGGTTGCCAGGATAAGCTCCACCCGCTCAAAAATCAGGTCGCAGGGGAAGAAGGTTTCCTGACCGGTGGGGGTCGCCCTTTTCACAAACCACTCTTCGGGAATAAGCCCCTTGCGCTTCCAGCGGTACAGCGCACCGTAGGAAATGGAATACTTCTCAAGAAGCTGCTTTTTTGAGATTAGATTATCGTCGTCAAACGGCATACGCAAGCCACCTCCTTGCTGTAGCGTAACAATGTTACGCCGATAAGTATAGCGTAACATTGTTACGTTGTCAAGAGTTTTTTTGCATTGTACTCTGCGCTGTGTTTTTCGGCAACAAAAGAGTGCTGCTGCAGATTTCACGTTCTGCGGCAGCACTCTGTACCTGACATTTTGTAGCAACAAGAATTCGAGTGTCCGTAGCATCAGCTACGAACACTCGAAATGCAAAACGCATTGCTTTTACACTTCGCTTGCTGTCAGCGCGGCGGCAAGCTCATCAAGCCATTTCGGGCGATAGCTGCCCTTGGGAACCAATTCGCCGTTTCGGTATTCTGCCACTTCAGCAAATCCGTTATCATTGTCAAAAAGCGTAACCTCATCACAATAAGGCAGCACCTTTACAAGTGATTCAAAACGCTGCGAAAAACGCCGCTCGACATCTTCCCGCGGAATATCGTGACCACCTTTTGCAACGCGGTTAGCAATTCGCCGCAGAGATTCCTCTGCCGTATCCAGACCGATGTAGTACAGCCGGATATAGTAACCAGCTTCTCTTGCTCTTTTTACCGTCCGTTCAGTACGAGACCCGGACAGCGTCGTTTCCTGCGTGAAGCACACGCCACGCTCTATACAGCAATCAATCTTCCTGACAGCTTCACGCCCTGCGGCAAGATAATCACCGTTATGCTGTACCGTTAACTTGTCAACGTCAATCAGACAGCCTAGATCGGTACGCTCTGCCTTGAGCGCACCGGTAAGACTTGATTTCCCTGTGCCGTTTACACCAGCTATTATTGTGTAGATCTTCATTCAGTTAATCCCCCTCTATTGCGAAGATAGAAGATAATTGGTGGTCTTTATACTTGTATACATATTTACTCAAAGTGTGCCTTATCTGCTCCATCTGCAAGTGGGGCAGTCTTGCTTCTGTTCATCATCTTCATTCGTTCCCGCAAAAACCAGAATAATACAAATCGAGTGTCCATAACATACGTTACGAACACTCGAAATGCAAGTGTGATGCAATTTGAACTTCAACGCTGTTTATTGAGCTTGGTTTGAACCCGTGCGGCTCTAAACTCAAGGCGTGAAGCTCTTATTTTCATATGACAAA
>SVPT01000151.1 GCA_015065695.1 Oscillospiraceae bacterium
CAAGGAGTGCAATTATGGACTACAGTATTATTAGAAAATACCAGAAAGAAATACTCGCCGACCTTTCGGTGCTGGTGAGCATACCCTCTGTGGCAGGCGAAAGAGAGAGCGACTATCCCTTTGGCAAGCAGGCTGCCCTTGCGCTGGATTTTGTTCTGGACAGGGCTAAGACCATGGGCTTTGCCGTCAGGAATGTGGATTACGCCGCGGGCTACGCCCAGTACGGCGATGCTGAGGACGGACGCTACGCGGGCGTGCTGACCCACGTTGACGTTGTCCCCGCGGGAGATGGCTGGAATACACCGCCCTTTGAGATGACCATAGGCGAGGACGGACGCATCTACGGACGCGGCGTTGCCGACGACAAGGGTGCCGCCATCGTTGCGCTGTACTGCATGAAGGCACTGGCAGACGAGGGCATCACTGGCAACCGCGCACTGCGCTGCATCTTCGGCAGCGGCGAGGAAATCGGTATGGAGGACATGGAGGTATTCTTCCGCAGCGAGCCTCTGCCCGAGATGGCATTTACCCCCGACTCCGGCTACACCGTATGCAACCGGGAAAAGGGCATCATGCATATTATCCTCAAGGCCAATGCCCCTGGGGATTCTCCCATAAGCCAGCTTGATGCAGGCACTGCCATCAACTGTGTTGCGGAAAAGGCAGCCGTTACCATCGCCTGCACCGACGCACAGGCAGAGGCAATGGTCGCGGCAATCAACGAGACCTGCTCGGATACTGCGGCAGAGCAGCTTGAGAATACTGTGCGCATAAGCACTGTCGGTCGGTCCGCGCACGCTATGCGCCCCGAGGCAGGCATCAACGCCGCCGCCGCTGTAATCCGTGCCGCTGTGGAGAATGTGGGCGGTGACGAGGCTCTTGCGTCCCTTGTAAAACTGGTGTGCAGCGACATAGACGGCACCGGTCTGGGTGTCGCCCAGAGCGATGAGCCCTCCGGTCAGCTGACCATGAATCTGGGACATTTCCATCTTTCCGGCGGTGTTTATCTGGCGGGCATTGACATTCGCTATCCTGTAACAGCAAACGGCGGTGAGATAATCGAAACCATCAGGAAGACTGTGGAGAATATGGGCTGGACGGTGGACAGCTACAGCGACACCGCGCCTATCTATATGTCCGAGGAAGAGCCGCTTATCCGCGCCCTGTGCGAATGCTACGAAGAGGTCACCGGCAAGCCCGCAGTGGTCTACTCCACAGGCGGCGGTACATATGCCCGCTCGCTGGGCGGCAGGGGCATTGCCTTCGGCATGGAATTCCCTGACTCCCAGCCCACCCATCTGCATGAGGCCAACGAAAGCTTTGACGCGGAGGAGCTGATGCAGCACGCGGAAATCTGCCTTGCCGCGATGTACCGCATGATGACCATGTAGATTGATGAAAGCAATCGAAAATAAAAAGGAAAAGCCTGAAATATTAAGCCTTGTCACCCGCGGCGACATTATCCTTGTTGCCGCGCTGCTGGTGCTGTCTGCGGTGCTGTTTGTGTACGGACTGGTCGGCAGCAGACAGCCTGCGGGTGCGGCAGAGGTGTCGGTGTGCGGTGAGCAGTACGCTGTGCTGCCGCTTGAAAAGGACACCACCCTGACCGTCACAGGGCAGAGCGGTATAGTCTGCGTAGTGGAGGTAGCCGACGGCAGGGTGCGCATGACAGAAGCCCATTGCCCTGACCGCCTGTGTGTCGGTCAGGGGTGGATAGACCGCACAGGCGAGGTTATCGTCTGTCTGCCCGCCCGTGTTACCGTTACCCTGCAGGGAGAAAAGAACGATTTTGACGCAGTCAGCGTGTAGCTGTTTACCATAGGAGGACTTGAGGAAACAATGAAAGAAAAGGAACTTTCGGATATTGGCAAAAGACTTGATAAGCACGCTCGTATAGCAAAGGTGTTAGCCTATGTCATAGGTACATATATGTCATTTCTTTTGATATGGCTAAAAACATCTCCTGGAATAAAAAACTCTCCGCTGAGGATAGTTCTGTTTGCTATTTCAAATATTCTGTGGATGGATATGGTCAATTACGGGCGCAAGAAAGAATGGCTGCTGGGCATTGTACCACCCCTTCTGCTTTCGGCAGTGACGATGAGCGGCGTATATTTCTATCCCTATGTGTTCCCGGACGGTGCGCAGTGGCAGAAGATTCTGTTTATCGGAATAATAGCTGTCACAGTATTGTTTGTGGTGTTTTTTGCGTTTGTGATGATTTGCATGGCAATTGCCGCACGAAACAAACCAAAGGAGGGTGAACTGGATAACTGTACGCTGGTGGTGCTTGGCTCTCGGCTTGTTAACGGAACGCCCTTGGATATGCTGATTCGCCGTCTGGAAAAGGCTCTTGCGGTTATGGAAGAAAACCCGCAGACGATGTGTATCCTGTCGGGCGGAGCCATTGAGGAGGGAGACCCCACCGAGGCAAAGGTAATGGCAGAGTGGATGATGATGCAGGGCGCAGACCCCAACAGACTTATTGTGGAAAACAGATCCCGCACAACCTATGAGAATATCTGCTTCAGCAAGGCTCTGGCAGAGAAGTTCGGTCTGCCGCCCACATTCGCCATAGTGACCGACAGCTTCCATCAGCGCAGGGTTGCCCTGATTTGCCGCGACAACGGAGTGAAATGCCGCGCATTAAACTCGCGAACACCGTTCAGCGACATTATTCCCTTCTGGTTCAACGAGGTAATGTGCCTTGTTGAAAGGTTTATCAAGTATCATAAATAAAGCATGATGTGGGGAAGACCTGCATCAATCACAGAAAAAACGACCAAGGCGCAGCCGCTCGGCTTGCCTTGGTCGTTCTCTATGCATTGGGTTATTTTACTGCCGCCAGTACAGCCTCCGCAACCTTTCTCACAGTGGCTTCGTCAAGGTAGGGGTGCATAGGCAGGCTGAGTACCCGCTCTGATGCCGCCTCGGAAACAGGCAGACTGCCCGGCTTGTAGCCGAGGGAGTTATATGCTGTCTGCAGGTGCAGGGGCTTGACGTAATATATCATGGAGGGAATACCTTGCTCTTTAAGCGCAGCCTGTACGGAATCACGCTGGGCACGGTCATTAAGCCAGATTGTGTACTGCGCCCACGAAGAGGTGTAGCCCTCGGGCACGATGGGAGTCTTTACTGCACCGGAAAGCAGCTCGGTGTAGAGGGCTGCCCAGCGGTTGCGGTCGTCCAGCTCATGCTC
>SVPT01000022.1 GCA_015065695.1 Oscillospiraceae bacterium
AGAAGGAATGCGGCATAGAGAGCGGCTCCGGTGTTCCCAACAAGACCAAGGTCGCAACCATTACCCGCGAGCAGCTTAAGAAAATCGCACAGATTAAGATGCCCGACCTCAACGCTGCAAACATCGATACGGCTATCAGCATGATCGCCGGTACAGCGAGAAGCATGGGCGTTGTCGTCGAGGACTAAATACAGGGCTTAGGTTCTGTTCTTCGTCCCCGGTGGGAGGACCATATTCCGATTTAACCACTTTACGGGAGGATAATTAACTAATGAAACACGGTAAGAAATATATTGCTGCAACAAAGAAATACGATAAGGCTACTCTTTTCGATGTTGCCGAAGCACTGGGTATCGTAACCCAGACCGCATCCGCTAAGTTCGATGAGACCGTTGAGGTTCACATCAAGCTGGGTGTTGACGGCCGTCACGCAGACCAGCAGGTTCGCGGTGCTATCGTTCTGCCCAACGGCACCGGTAAGCAGGTTCGCGTTCTCGCTATCTGCAAGGACGACAAGGTAGCCGCTGCTCAGGAAGCTGGCGCAGAGTTCGTCGGTTCCGATGAGTTTATCCAGAAGATCCAGCAGGAAGGCTGGATGGACTTCGATGTTCTGATCACCACCCCCGACATGATGGGCATGGTCGGTCGTCTGGGTAAGATTCTCGGTCCGCGTGGTCTTATGCCTAACCCCAAGGCAGGTACCGTTACCCCCGACATCGGCAGAGCTGTCCGCGAAGCCAAGGCCGGTAAGATTGAGTATCGTCTTGACAAGACCAACATCATTCACTGCCCCATCGGTAAGGTTTCCTTCGGCGCAGAGAAGCTCATCGAAAACCTCGATGCTCTCATGTCCGCTATCAACAAGGCTAAGCCCGCCGCTGCAAAGGGTCAGTACGTCCGCTCCTGCGTTGTTGCTGCAACCATGGGCCCCGGCGTCCGCATCAACCCTGCAAAGGTTTCCCAGTAAAAAAATAATTATTGACAAACGTTCGCGCTTGTCATATAATATTATCCGTTGTCATGATTGGATGCTATCCAAAGACAGCAGGTGCTTTACAGAAAAGCCCAACGGGATTTCTAATCCCGCCTGCCGAGGAAAAGCGTACAGGTCAGTCATTCAGCAGCCATGTGCTGCCGTTTGGTTCGCTTAATTACGCCCTTTCCTCGGGGTCACCCGGGAAAGGGCTTTTTGCATAACATAACAATATGCGGGAGGTGAAATGGAAAATGCCCAGTAAAGAAATTCTGGAACAAAAGAAACAGATAGTTGCAGAGCTTTCCGAAAAGCTGAAGGGTTCTATCGCCGGCGTTATCGTTGAGTACAAAGGCATTACCGTTGAGGCTGACACCAAGCTGCGCAGAGAGCTGCGTGAGGCCGGTGTTGAGTACAGAGTTGTAAAGAACACTCTGCTCAAGAGAGCTGCTCTGGACGCAGGTCTGGATGATTTTGGTTCCGTTCTCGAAGGCACTACTGCAATTGCTATCGGAGGCGATCACACCTCCGCCGCAAAGATCATCAATGATTACATCGAGAAGTCCAGAAGCAAGACCTTCAAGATTAAGGCCGGTTACGTTGAGGGAAAGAACATCTCCGCTCAGGAGGTTGTCGCTCTCGCTAATATGCCCAGCAAGGAGGTCCTCGTCGGACAGGTTCTGTATGGTCTCAATTCGCCCATCACCGGTCTGGCAATGGTCTGCAACGGTCTGCAGCGCGCTCTTGCAATCGCAATCAAGGCTATCGCAGAGAAGCAGTCCGCTTAATCCGATGTATTCGCAATGCCGCCGACACATTCGGCTGGCACAATAAAACCGCAAACGCGGCAAAACATAATTTATTCAACAAATTATTTGGAGGTATATGATCATGTCTGATAAGGTTGTAAAGCTTATTGAAGATGTAAAGGCTCTTACCGTTATGGAGCTCTCCGAGCTCGTTAAGGCTCTCGAGGAGACCTTCGGCGTTTCCGCTGCTGCTCCTGTTGCTGTTGCTGCTGCTCCCGCTGCTGCTGCTGCTTCCGCTGCTGACGAGAAGACTGAGTTCGACGTAGTTCTCACCTCTGCTGGTGCAAACAAGATCAACGTCATTAAGGTTGTCCGCGAGATCACCGGTCTTGGCCTGAAGGAAGCCAAGGAGCTGGTTGACAACGCTCCCAAGGCTGTTAAGGAAGGCGTTTCCAAGGCTGATGCAGATTCCATCGCTGCAAAGCTGAAGGAAGCTGGCGCTGAGGTAGAAGTTAAGTAATTACACTTCACGCAGGTACAAAGGCACCCGCAATGCTGCAAAGCGCGGGTGCCTTTTTTGTGCCTTTATTGAGTTGGTTGCGCCGTCATACAGCACGGAATGTAACTTTGTCGGAAGCCTGCTTGATTAAGCTGTCAAAATCCCCGCTGATGGAAAGCCAATCCTCCACGCAGCCCATCGGCAGCAGCACAGGCATACGCTGATGAATAAAGAGCAAATCCTTTGACGCGCAGCGGGTGAGCACCACAAACCGTGAGGGCGCACTTGCCCCGTAGTTGCAATACAGCCCCGCAAGAAACAGCACATTCCCGCCGCTTGGCGAAATAAGGAATTTCTTCTTGCCCTCGTCAGTGGGCATCCATTCATAGTAGCCGGAAAAAGGAATAAGACAGCGGCGGCACCGTGCGCTTTCGCAAAACATCGGCAGCCGCGAGGCGGTCTCGCTCCGTGCGTTGATGACCACACCGCTCCCCTTGCGGTCGGGGAAGCCCCAGCGCATCTCAAATATGCGGGGCTGCTGCCGTCGGTTGTTGGCAATCACGCAGGCGGTATCCGTGGGAAAGCAGTCAAAGGACTCAGCCTTAATCAAATCATGCCCCTGCAGTGCCTCAAGCACCTCGCGAAGCTGCTCGGAATAGTTGTCCGGCGCAACAAAAAAACGTCCACACATAATTATATCGCTCCTCAAAAATGCTATTATAATATATCGTTCTCAAGATCGAAAGCAGAACAAATGTTCGGATTTAGTATAGCAGTCCATTAATCTAATGTCAATAGCAGCATGGATTATTCTGTGCAATTACATAAAGAAAAATAACCCATGAGTAAATCATGGGTTATTTTTTGTCCTGCTTCATTCGCCCTGCGGTACATTCTCGTCAAGACTCTTGTTGCGATAATTAAGATTGGTGCGGAGGGTGTATCCCTGGCTTTCCCAAAAAGTATTTGCCGCGTCGTTATCCTTGAAAACCAATCCGAATATCTTGCTGATGCCCTCCCTGCGCAAGGCTTCTTCTGCCATATGCACAAGCGCACCCGCTATGCCCAGCCGCCGAAAATCCGGGTGTATGCACAGATGATGCACGATGGCGCGCCTGCCGTCGTGACCGGTAAGAATAACGCCCGCTATCCTTCCACCAGTCCCCGCTTCGTCAGCTGCATATGCCAGAAAGCAGGTGGTGGGATTGCGCTTAAGATACCGAGCAATGCCCTCTCTGCTGTCGTCCACAGCATTAAGCGCCCTCCGCGACTGCTCTGTGCTGCACCAAAGCGCATAAATCCCGTCGTAATCTTCAATAACAACAGGTCTGTATGTAATGTTCATTATTATCAAGCCCCCTCAGGTCTAATAATCAGAGAAAACGAAATGGAAAAGCAAAGCCACCTCTGATGTAAATATCAAAAGTGGCTTTGCGATGCGTCTGTTAGGCATTATCCTCAGGCAGTGCCTTCTTGCGCAGCGGGTTTTTCGGGCTTATTCAAAGACGCTGTAAACCTCAGCACCCTCGCGCACAAAGGCGATAAACTGGTCGATTTCCGCAGTGCAGGTGACGGTGCAGCCGCCCACATGCACGCTTCCATCGGTGGTGCGCACCCAGCGTCCCTTGGGCAGATATACCTGACGGCTGGTCTGACCAAACTGCATGATGGGTGCAAAGAGAATGTCGCTGCCGAACATATACTGGTCGGAAAGCTGCCAGCAAGCCTCTTCGTCGGGGAAGTCAAAGAACATGGGGCGCATGATGGGCTCACCGGTGCGGGCAGTGTTTTCGGCGGTGCGGAGAATGTAGGGCTTCAGCTTGTCGCGGAGCACCACAAGGTCACGCAGAATGGGGTAATTGCGCTCGCCGAAGCTCCAAAGCTCGTTGTCGCCGCCCGCAGGCTCAAGCAGACCGGGGTGCCTGTCCTTTTGTCCCTCCGGCTTTATGCGCACGCCGTGGGCACGCATGACCGGGCTGAACAGTCCGAACTGGAACCAGCGTACGATAAGCTCCTTGAAGTCGTCGGTCTGCGGGTCGCCGCTGTGGAAGCCGCCGATGTCGGTTGTCCACCATGGAACACCGCATACTGCCATGGAAAGACCAGAAACAACGCTCTCGCGCAGTGCCTGCCATGTGGAGGGAATATCGCCATTCCACACCACCGCGCCAAACTTCTGAATACCGGGATAGGCACAGCGGATAAGGCTGACGGGGTCGGTCTCGCCCTCGCTGCGCAGACCGTCATAGAATGTCTTTGCGTAGTAGTAGGGGTAAAGCATGGTCATCTGCCCGCCGTTGCCGAGGTAGTAGCGCAGGTTGTCGTATTGCTGCGGGTGTACCTCAGGCTCCGATTGGTCAAGCCAGAAGTTATGAATACCGTACTTGTAGTAATTCTCACGGATACAATTCCAGAGGTAATCACGCGCCTCGGGATTGGTGGTGTCCACATATGCCTGCTGTCCGTGGAATTCAAACATTCCGTACTGTCCCTTTTCGGTGCGGACAATCAGGTTGCGGTCGTTCATGGTCTTCCAGTTGATGCTCTTGGGGTTGATGGTAGGCCACACAGAAACCACAGGACGTATGCCCATCTCCCTCAGCTCGTCACACATAGCCTTGGGGTCGGGCCACAGGCTGGGTTCAAAACGCCAGTCGCCCTGCTCTGTCCAGTGGAAGAAATCAATTACAATAACGTCCAGCGGAATGTTTCGCTTCTTATATTCCCGTGCTACTGCCAGCAAATCCTCCTGACTTTCATAGCGCAGCTTGCACTGCCAGAAGCCCGCCGTCCACTGAGGCATCGCAGGGGAGAAGCCGGTCAGCTCGCAGTAACGGCGCATACCGTCTGAGGGGGTGTCCGCTGCCGCGACAATGTAGTCTGCCTGCAGTGCGCTGTCCGCCTGCCACAGAGTACGGTTTTTCGCCAGCTCAACGTGTCCGGGCGCGGGGTTATTCCACAGGAAGTAATAGCCACGGGAGGAATAGACAGCGGGAAGCGTGGACTTGGTGTTGGTGTGCTGCAGGGCATATGCGCCGCCCTTGCGGTCAAAGTAGGGCTGCTGCTCCTGACCCAGACCGTAGAAATGCTCATCGTCACAGGGCTCAAAGACCGCACGGATTCGGTAGTGGTCGCCCTCGGTGTGGCGGTATTTGGCGATAGCGTCCTCCTCCTGACGGGTGCGCAGGATTTCCTTGCCATGGCGGAGGAAACGTGCCTGCCAGCCCTCCCAGATGGGGTAAAGCTCCACCGTCAGGCTGCCGTTGACCAGCGTTGCCTTGTTCTCATCACCAAAGGTTGTTGCCTCAGCGGGCAGCGGCGGCAGCAGTGTCCAGTCCTCGTCGTAAATGCGGGTGCGGGCTGTGCGCACACGCACTGTGTCAGGACCGTAAGGCTCAATAAGGATAATCTCATCTCTCATGCGGAAAGAGATGGAGTTTTTATTAATGATAATCTCGCTCATGGTATCTCCCCCGATAAATAATATTGGGATTGCCGTTTGTGTTCATTATAAATCATTGGGAAGGCTTTGTAAACCGTATCAAATAATCTTAAATAAATCCAACAAGAATCTGTACAAAAAGAGCGAATTATCCCATTAGGAAAATTTATGGGGAAAGAATGGGGTGCGTGTGTTATAATGCAGTAGTCAGGAACAAATAAGGAGGAAAATCAATGCAGCTTGTGCTTCTCACTGCGCTGGGCGTAGGCGGCGCAACCATATTCGGAGCAATTCTAGGCTTTCTTTTCAAAGGAATATCCCATAAGTTCAGCGATACCATTCTTGGCTTTGCCGCAGGCGTAATGCTGTCGGCGGCGGTGTTTGGTCTGGTGCTTCCCTCTGTGGAGAGGGGCGGCAAATTCGCCATACCGGTCACCGTTGTTGGTATTTTCTGCGGTGCGCTGGTACTCAATGTCATTGACCGCATGGTGCCTCATCTGCACAGCCTTGTGGGTGCGGAGCAGGAAAACCACCCGGGCAGCGCCGAGCGCATTAACAAGATTATGCTCTTTGTGCTGGCTATAGCCATACATAACTTCCCCGAGGGGCTTGCGGCGGGCGTGGGCTTCGGCTCGGGCAACAATGCCGAGGCACTGACCATTGCAGGCGCGATTGCCCTGCAGAATATACCCGAGGGCATGGTAATAATCATTCCCATGCTGTCCTCCGGCATCAATAAAAGAACCACCTTCCTTGCCGCAGCCGCCACAGGCGTGATAGAAATACTGGGCACGCTTATCGGCTACTTTGCCGTCACCGTGTCCACTGCGATATTGCCCTTTGCGCTGGCATTTGCGGGCGGCACCATGCTCTACATCATCAGCGACGAAATCATTCCCGAAACCCACTCCCACGGCAACGAGCGCGGCGCGACCTATGCCCTGCTTGTAGGCTTCTGCCTGATGCTGGCGGTGGATTACTACATTGGCTAGGGAGCCACTGACTAAATCGCACCTGACGGTTTGGCACACATCTTGCTTGCATCTTTTCCGTCATACTTCGCAAAAATACTCGTTGATACACAAAGTATCGACTCCGCTTTTTGTTTCGTCTGACGAAAAATCTGTCTGCGCAATCTGCGCACCAGATTTAATCAGTGCCTTCCTGGAAACAAGTGCCTTCTTTCCGCGCTGCCGCAGTGTAGGGAAGAGGGTGCTTTTCTATTTCGATCTTATCAAAAAGCATAGTCTTTCATAACTCGTGCGGATATGCTATACTGTTGGTGTAAGGGAATAAGCCCCGTCAGGCGAAAGGAGATAACATCATGGCGGATTCTTTCTGCGGATATTTTGAAAAGGAATGGCGTTTGCCCAAGGGTGTCTGGCAATATACCGAATGGCTCGACCGCACACAGACAATTCAGTCTGAGCGGGAGTTATATATCATGGAAGAAGCCGCCCGACAAAGAGGTGTTCAGGTGTTCCGCATTGTTGTGCCAGAGGACGATGCCGCCACTGTGCAGCTTCTCGAAGGGGCAGGCTTTTTCAGGGTGGGGCAGACCCTGAGCGAAAAGGGCAGCGTGGTGGGCTACGAAAAATGGATAGCCCTTTCCACCATGAGCTGGGACAAGGACTGGGGACGCATTGTGGATATGCGTGTTGAGAAAAACCGTCCGCTTTATCCGGAGGGTATACCCTGCGGCAGTATGCGTCTGGTGTACCTTGTGCCGGGCAGCGCACCTGTTACGATAAACGGTAAAAAATATGTATTCTCAAAGCCGACCCTCGCTGTGCTTCTGGAGGAGGAGACCCTCTGCTCAACGCAGGGTATGTGTTCGTCCATACTGTACCTCAAGCCCAATATCATCAATGATGCTTTTACAGACGACTTTATCGCCACTGAGGACATAGAGCATCTGCGCGGCACAACGCTGTATCAGGATTACTGTATGCTCAAGTATATATACGACAGGCCGACAGAGCAGCGCATATTCTCCGCGGACAGCGAGGTGTTTTTCACCCTCCAGCCTATCATAGACAAGATAGACAATGTTCTGACAAAACAGATTGACGGTCTGTGGCCCTGCCGCAGCCGCTCCTACTGTATTCAGCTTGTGTTTCTGCTGCAGAGTTTCATGTCGGAGTTTGAGCTGGAAATGCAGCCCGCCGCAGCGGCAAAAAAAGAAGCAACCGACACAAAGCCGGTTGCCTCAATAATTCAGTATATGAACAAGCGTATTGCCGATAAACTCACGCTCAACGACCTTGCGCAGGAATTTGGCATCAATCGCAACAAGCTCAATCGCCTTTTCCTGCAGGCTACGGGAGAAACGGCAATTTCCTATCTGATAGGACTGCGCATCAGGCTGTCACAGCATCTTCTTAAAAATACCGAAATACCCATCAGTGAGATAGCCGAGCGCGTGGGCTTTTCCGATTCAGGACACTTCACAAAGACCTTCAAAAGCAGGGTGAGATGCTCGCCCAGCGATTACCGCGCCAATAAGTCAATAGTTTGACCGTATTCCATTCTCAGCACGCCCTCCGGATTGAACTCCTCAAACTTTTTGGAGCCGGGATAGTCGGGGTGAATGGGAATGGAGAATCTTGCGCCGACAGTATCAGCAACCTGCATAGCCTCTTCCGGACCCATGTTATAAACGCCGTCAACCGGGTACAGGGCGTAGTCAATGCTGCGCTCAGCAAGGCTGTCCATCTGCTCAATGTAGGAGGTGTCTCCTGCGTGGTAGAGCGAAATGCCGTCAAAGGAAAGAACGTAGCCAACGCAGTCTCTTATGCTGTGATTGGCATTGCCGCCCGCTGCCACAGCGTCAATGGTCACGTCCTTGATGGTGTAGCTGTTGTAAACGCCCTCCACAAGGGCTTCCTTGTGGGTGATGACCTGACAGTCCGCCTTCTGAGCAACCAGACTGACGACGTTGTGGTCGCTGTGTCCGTGGGTGACCAGCACAATGTCTGCTTCCTCACTGTAGTCGCCCTGGGAATAGGCGGGGTCAATGTAAACAACAGTGCCCGCAGAGGTCACAAGCTTGCAGCTTGCGTGACCGAGGAAGGTGAGCTTTGCGCCCGTTGCTCCTTCGACTTCATCTGCCGTGTCCTGTGCGGAAGCAGTGCCTTCTGTTGCCGCTCCTGTATCTGCGGCAGCATCTTCGTTTGCTGAGGTGGTGCTGCACCCCGACAGCAGAACAATGACCAGTACCAGTAAAACTGCCAGTAATCTGTTTCTCATGCTGAATACCTCCATGTAAAAATTCATGTTTCTTTCTGCTTGGGCTATGCTCTCAGTATAGTGCAAAAGGCAGAAGTATACCATGGAATATCTGCACGAAAAAATGCAATATCTGCACAGCCACAACAGAATAAAATTCCTATCATACCTGCCTCCGCGAATGAATACACATTAGCAAAAGCAAAATCATTCGCAGGAGGCATTGTAATATATGGAGTTTTTCAAAACGATAAGCCGCCGACAGCTTGCCCTTTCGGCACTGTCAGTTGCCATCTTCTTTGTGGTGCTGGGTGTCGCCGTCAGCGGAGCGTCTGCCTCGGCAGTGTCCGCAAAGCAGCGGCTGCTGCCCATCTACTCGGTCGGACGCGACAACAGCGTCATTTCCATATCCTTTGACGCCGCGTGGGGCAATGAGGACACTGAAACGCTGATACAGATACTGGATAAATACAACGTCAAGACCACCTTCTTCGTGGTGGGGCAGTGGGTGGATAAATACCCCGAGTCGGTCAAGGCGCTGAGCGACGCAGGTCACGAAATAATGAACCACTCCGACACCCACCCCCATATGTCCAAGCTGACACGGGAGGAAATGCGCCGGGAGATAAATAGCTGCAACGACAAAATCGAGGCAATAACCGGCGTGCGTCCCACCCTCTTCCGCCCGCCCTACGGCGAGTATTGCGACACCCTCATCGAGGTGCTGAATGAGATGGGAATGTACTGTATGCAATGGGACGTAGACAGCTTGGATTGGAAAGACCCGCCCCCTGACAAAATCTGCAGCAGGGTGTGTGGCAGCGTGAAGAATGGCTCCATAGTCCTCTTCCACAACGCCGCAAAGAATACCCCCGCCGCACTACCCACACTGCTTGAGCAGCTTCAGAGCAGCGGCTATACCATCGTCCCCATCTCCCAGAATATCTATTACGAAAACTTCGCCATAGACCACGAGGGCTGCCAGCGTCCCATTGCAGGCACAGCCCCAACCGATACAGGCGGGGAATGAATAATGTCATATGTCATGATGAATAAGTGACAAATCGGATAGCGGGTGAAATAGACTGGTCAAGGAAAACTATAATCAAAACGTGATTGGTATAAAGGTTTATTGTCAAATACCGCTTCTTCATAATGTGTTTCTTTAGCGGCAATATTGTACAATGCGATTATGGGTTATGCCATAAAACTTCTTGACGCAAGAGAAGGAATGTGTTAATATAAACAATAACAGTGGGGTTGATAATAGTAGATAACACACGACTAGTTCCACTGGATAATCATACTGAGAGTTTAATATGGAGACGATGTTATGCCTATTACATTATTTGTTGTGGTACCTTGCTACAACGAAGAGGAAGTGCTCAGTGAAACCACAAAACGTCTGACCGAATTGTTTTCGGAGCTTGCCAATCGAAATATCATTTCCAACGACAGCCGGATAGTCTATGTTGATGATGGCAGTGCTGACCGCACATGGTCACTTATCGAGGAGTTTGGTAAAAAAGACTGCCGGGTGAGGGGGATAAAGCTCGCACACAACGCAGGACACCAGAATGCTTTGATGGCAGGAATGATGTCTACAATGGACTGTTACGACTGCGTAGTGACCATTGATGCCGATCTTCAGGATGATGTAAATGCAATTACGCAAATGCTCGAAAAATACTCTGAGGGCTGTGATGTAGTATATGGTGTGCGTAGCAAGCGTGCAACCGATACAGCATTTAAGCGTGTCACAGCGCAGAGTTTTTACAAGATAATGAAGATGATGGGCGTGGACGTAGTTTATGACCACGCTGATTACCGGCTTATGAGCCGCAGAGCTGTTGAGGCATTGAGCAAGTATCCGGAGCGCAACCTCTTCCTGCGCGGAATGGTACCTACTCTCGGATTCAAGACAGACAAGGTGTATTATGAGCGAAGCGAACGCTTTGCCGGCGAATCTAAATACCCCCTCAAGAAAATGTTGTCTTTTGCTTTTGATGGAATAACCTCTTTCACGGTTAAGCCGATCAAAGCCGTTACCACCATAGGCGTTATTGCGTGTCTTATTGCTGTGGTGATGGGAATATTTGCCATAGTACGTCAGATTTCCGGACAAACCGTTTCCGGTTGGGCGTCGCTTATGTGCTCGGTATGGTTTATCGGCGGCTTGCAGCTTCTCGGGCTTGGATTGATAGGTGAATATATCGGAAAAATATTCAAAGAAGTCAAACGCCGTCCGCTGTACATAATTGAAAAGGATACACAAAAATAAGAAAGGCTGACACTTTATTATGGAAAAACTTCGTTGGCTCAACAAAGAGTATTCCGATAAGACGATATATTTTTTCATGGCACTCAGTACGCTGCTTTATTCGGCTTTGTTCATATTCAGTGTACCCATAGAGTTCCCCAACGGAACGGATCAGTATTGGCATTACTTTTATATTGAAACACTGCTTAACGGCAGCCTGAAATCTTATGAGATATATCCGTCCTTTGCCCTTGACCCTTTGTGGAACGGCGATATGCCCGGTTTCATACATAACATGCCTATTATCTACATATTTGCGGCTGCTGCCAAGGTGACAGGCAATATGTATGTAGGCCCGTTGCTGGTCAACTGGATTATGGCGGTCAGTGCCGCGCTGATGATGTATGTCATGCTGAAAAAGCATTGCGGTGCAATTTGGGGATTGGTTGGGTATGTACTGATTCTCTTCTTCCCGGTGTGTTTCTGGCAGTCGATACAGTTGTTGACCGAAACCTCCGCGTTGTTCCTGCTGGTGCTTGGTATGTACATTCTGCAGAAGCGGTCCTTTGGTCGTATAGCCTGTGCAGCCGGAGTCCTTGCAACTTGCACCAACGAACGCACCAATGTCATGCTGCTGGCGGTATTTCTGCTTGTTTTGTCCTGCGTCGATTTGGTCAAGAATGACAGAGAGGTCGGAGTGGCAAAATGGCAGAGGATAGCAAAGGTTGTTGTTATTGCTGTCATTTATTTTGGTGGTTTCAAGGCACTGGGAGACATCTTCGGCGCAACGCTGGATTTCACGGTAAGCCGTACTCTTTTCGATAAACTGGCAGTTACTTCCACATTCAGCAATACTACTAATATGGCACTTCATTACAGCACCGAAACCTTTGAAAGTATTGGATTCTGGCCCATGGTTGGCAACTTTTTTGTCAAGCTGGGAGAAGCAATAAGGGAGCAGTTTGGAATCAGCGGCAAAGGTGTGGTGCAGTGGAGTCTGAATGCACTGTTTGCCTTTGCGGTTGCTGCACTTGTGTTCTATCGGATTAACAATGGCAAGAATAAAGGAGACAAGATCTTCAGTTTTTCAGCTTGGGGGCTTGCTCTGTGCGCACTATCGTGGCTCGTGATGGCAGTAGTGTATCAGAATCAGTTCCGCTACAGTAATGTCTACCTGCCCGTTATTTTCTTTGCACTGTTGGTTCTTTGTTCTCGAATTGAGGGCAAGAATACGCGCTTTGTGAATGCGATTGTCGCTCTTATGCTTGTATGTTGCCTCGCGTCCGGCTGTGTACTGTCTTATGTGGCACGCAGAGATGCTATAGTGGAATATGAGGAATATATCGGATATGAAGAAGCAGTAGAGCAATTGATTCCGGCAGATGCTAATGTAGCCAATTTCATGCAGGAAAAGGAATTTGATTACGCACTGTATCCGAGAACAATATCCCATATTCCCAACATCGACATTTTCGGTTATACTCCGGAACAGCTGGAAGTATTGATACTCGGTCGTTACGAGCCCAATACATATGTTACCGCTCCGGCAGGTTATCTGGAGGAGCATGAGGTGTGCGCTGATATAGTCAACGAGTATTATGAGTATGTCGGTGATGCCAACGGCTTTGATGTGTATATTCTTAAGGGGCTGACAGAGAATTCACCGGCAGAGGTTAACTAATACCAATACAGAATTCTCGATATAGGTACTAAACAATAAAATCACCGTGACGGCACTTTCGCAGTCACGGTGATTTGTCGTTTACAGTGATTTTTTAAAGCAGATAATCCTGCCTGCCTCCTCAAAGCCGATGCCCAGATGAAAGGCAAGGCTTGCGGTGTTGTCCAGTTCGCAGTCGCTGGCAAATTCGCTGCAGCCGCGCTCCCGTGCCCATTGCTCGCATTGGGCAACCAACGCCGCAGCGCAGCCCCTGTGACGGAAGTCCTCACGGACACAGACCCCTTCCAGATACCCCACAGGGCTGGTGCCTGTGCCCTCAACGTAGTCGTGCCGCAGACCTGCCTGCGCAAAGCCGACCACCTCACCCTGATGCACAGCGACAAGCAGCAGGCGGCTCTCATCAGAGAGCATCGCGGCAAATTCCCCGCGCAGCTCATCAGATGAGCCGCCCCAGATGAGCATTGCCAGCTCGGTTACGGCGGACAGATGACACTGCTCAGTAGCACATACTGTCATACCGTCAGGCATGGTGTGCTTCCTCGCGCAGACCGAAGTGGTCGTTGGCAAGGTCGCGCAGCTTGAACTTCTGTATCTTTCCTGCGGCATTCATGGGGAATTCGCTGACCAGCCATACATAGCTGGGTACCTTGTGCCGTGCCATGCTTGCCATGACGAAATCCTTTATCTCGTCCTCGGTGAGGGTTTCGCCGTCAGCGGGGATAACGCAGGCGCAGACCTCTTCGCCGTATACCTTGCTGTGTACGCCCACAACCTGTACGTCCTTTACGCGGGGGTGGGTGTAGATGAAGTCCTCGATTTCCTTGGGATATATATTCTCGCCGCCGCGGATAATCATGTCCTTGATGCGGCCGGTGATGCGATAGTAGCCGTCGCTGTCGCGCACAGCAAGGTCGCCGGTGTGCAGCCAGCCGTCACGGATAGCCAGTGCGGTCGCCTCGGGCATCTTGTAGTAGCCCTTCATCACATGGTAGCCACGGGTAACAAACTCACCCTGTACGCCATCGGGAAGCTCCTCGCCGGTCTCGGGGTCAACAATGCGGTTTTCGCAGCCGGGCAGGTCACGTCCGACGGTCTCCACTCGCTTTTCAATGGAATCCTCGGTGCGGGACATGGTGCAGCCGGGGGAAGCCTCTGTCTGACCGTAGGTGATGGTGATGTCGGTCATGTGCATACGGTCGATGACCTCCTGCATGGTCTTGAGCGGGCAGGGGGAGCCGGCCATGATGCCGGTGCGCAGACGGGGCAGCTTGAACTCGGGGAATTCCGGACGGGCGAGCATGGCAATGTACATGGTGGGCACGCCGTGGAAAGCGGTGCAGCCCTCGTCCTCAATGGCACGGAGGCACTTGATGGGGCTGAAGATGTCGATGGGCACCATCGCGGTAGCGTGGGTGATGCAGGCCATCATCGCCAGCACCATGCCGAAGCAGTGGAAGAAGGGCACGGTGATGCACAGCTTGTCGTCGTGGGTGAATTTCATGCAGTCGCCGATGAAGCGGCCGTTGTTGAGAATGTTCTTGTGGGTGAGCATAACGCCCTTGGGGAATCCGGTGGTGCCGGAGGTGTACTGCATATTGGATATATCCTCGCAGGTGCAGTCTGCCTTCAGCGCATCAAGCTGACTGACAGGGGTCTGCTCTGCAAGGTCATAAAGGGAGCTGAAGTTGATCATTCCAGCGGGTGTGCCGTTTTCAGAGCCCTCATGGTTGCCGGCGAATACGATGGTTTTCAGGCAGGGGAGAGCCTCAATGTCCAGCGCACCGGGAGTCTGCTCTGCCAGATTGGGAATAAGCTCGTTGATTATCTCAACGTAATCGTTCTTCTTGAAGCGGTCAATCATAACCAGCAGCTTGGTGTCAGACTGTGTAAGCAGATACTCCAGCTCATGCACCTTGTAGGCGGTGTTGACCGTTACCGCAACCGCACCTATCTTTACGGTGGCGAAGAAGGTCATCATCCATTCGGGTACGTTGGTTGCCCAGATGGCAACATGGTCGCCCTTGCCGATGCCCAGTGCCATAAGTCCCCGGGCGATTCTGTCGGTCTCCTCGGAAAACTCGCGCCATGTGCGGCGGTAGTCACGGTCGGTAAAGGCAATGGCCTCATCGTCAGGATAGCGGGCGGCAACCTCTTCAAGCTGCTGTCCTATGGTCTTCTCCCAAAGTTCTACAGTGTTGTTCATGATGCTGTACAATCTCCGCTGCCGGAAAGCGGAACTCCTTTTCTAAAAAATAACGATGAGCCGGGCAGCAAAAAGCCCCTCGGAACATCATTGCGACATTCCGAGGGGCGTAATAATACGCGGTACCACCCTTGGTTCGGTCAAGGCTTGCACCCTGACCCTCATCAGCCTCCAACAAGGCATTGCCGAGTAACGCCGGCCAGACGTTCCGCTCTACTTTGCCCGCACAGTGCCATAGGCACCGTTATCGGACAACATCGCTCGGACAGCTCCGGGATGAGTTATGCACACACACGCGCCGCCGATTCTCACCAGCCACCGGCTCTCTTTCCGTCAGAGGGTGCAACACCCGTTCAAGACTGTGACAGCGTGATATGTCTTTGTCCCTTCATAGCCTTTAATCTGCTATTGAAAAATATTATATAAACAGTGCGGGCGATTTGTCAAGGAGTAAATCTGCATTTATTTACCTTTGTTGATTCTGCCCGAAAGATGCTTATTCTACAGTTACCGATTTAGCAAGATTCTTGGGCTTGTCAACATCACAGCCCCTTGCGCAGGCGGCATGGTATGCGAAAATCTGCAGCGGCAGTATGGCTGCAATGGGGCGGATAAATTCGTCTACCTTGGGTATCTCAATAAGGTCGTGGGCGACATTCTTGCTGGCGGTGCCCTCTGTGCAGATAAGCATTACACGGGCACCACGGGCACGCACTTCCTCTACGTTGCTGATGGTCTTTTCGTAGTGTGCGTCGCTGGTGGCAATGCCCACAACGGGGTATCCATCGGTGATGAGGGAGATGGTGCCGTGCTTCAGCTCGCCTGCCGCATATGCCTCGGAGTGTATGTAGGATACTTCCTTAAGCTTGATGGAAGCCTCCCAGCACAGTGCGCAGTCGTAACCTCTGCCGATGAAGAAGAGGTCGCTGCAGTCCTTGTAGTTTTCAGCCAGTGCCTTGAATTCGTCAGCGCGGGCGATAAGTCCCTCCACTACCTCGGGCACAGAATCCAGCGCAGCGGCAAGACGCTCCAGCTCTGCGTGACTGATGCCGCGGGCGGCGGCAAGGCGCAGTGCCAGCATCAGCAGCACCGCCACCTGACAGGTATATGCCTTGGTGGTGGCAACGGCAATTTCGGGGCCTGCCCATGTGTACAGTACCATGTCTGCCTCTCGTGCGATGGAGGAGCCAACCACGTTGACAATGGCGATGGTGGGTACGCCGCAGGATTTGGCGATGCGCAGGGCGGCAAGGGTGTCGGCGGTTTCACCGCTCTGGGATATAAGCAGCACTGCATCACCCTTTTGGAAGAGCAGTGTCTGGTAGCGGAATTCAGAAGCAACCTCCACCTGTACCGGCACACCGGCGAGCTTCTCTATGGCGTGCTTGCCAACCATTCCCGCGTGCATTGCGCTGCCGCAGGCAACGATGTATATGCGCTTGATGTCGCTGACGTTGGGCATTTCCTTGCGGAAGATTTCCTCAATGCCGCCGGCAAGGCGGGGCTGAATGGTGCGGCGCAGTGCATCGGGCTGCTCGTGGATTTCCTTGAGCATAAAGTGGTCGTAGCCACCCTTTTCCGCGGCGGAAACGTCCCAGTTGGCAACAAAGACTTCCTTCTCGATGGGACGGCGATAGCTGTCATATATCTGCACGCCGTTGGCGTCAAGCACTGCAAGCTCGTTGGTTTCCAGCAGATAATACTTGGTGGTGCGGGAAAGGATAGCGGGAATGTCAGAGGCGATGTAATTTTCGCCCTCGCCCAGACCGACTATCAGCGGGCTGTCACGACGTACCGCGTACAGGGTGTCGGGGCGGTCGTCAAAGAGTATGCCAAGGGCGTAGGAGCCTCGGAACTGCTCCAGTGCGGAGTAGATGGCATCTATGGGGTCGCCCTTGTACAGGCTGTCTATCATATGAGAAACACACTCGGTGTCGGTGTCGGAAAGGAATACACGTCCCTGAGCCTCTAATTCTGCGCGAAGCTCGGAATAATTTTCAATAATGCCGTTGTGCACAACGGTAACCCTGCCGCTGCGGTGGGGGTGGCTGTTGGTGTCGCTGGGTGCGCCGTGGGTTGCCCAGCGGGTGTGACCTATGCCGCAGTGTCCGTCAGGAACGCCGGTTTCCTCAAGACGCTTTTCAAGGTCTGCCATGCGTCCCTTGGTCTGACCAGCATCATTCTGCCCTGCTGAAAAACAGCAATGCCGGCAGAGTCGTAGCCTCGGTATTCCAGCTTCTTCAGTCCGTCGATAAGCACATCAACCGATCTGCCTCCGCCAATATAACCGACAATACCACACATATATAAAAACCTCCATTAACTTGTAAAAGTACAGCAGGACAAAACCTCAGCGCCGTTGGCGCGGGGCTGTTCTGTGTAGTTGGTTCCGGCCTCCCGCTCCTTTTGTTCCGCAGGTCGCCCCGTCGGGTTTGTAGAGCAGGTTTACGGCACGTTTGCCGGAGGTGCGCCGGAGGGCATCCGCCGATGATTCGATACTCCCTCTCCCTCGTCAGCCGCACAGCCATGTGTTGTCCCGCGCAGGGCGGTTTCTGCATGACCCATCAGGCGGCTCTGGCGCTTTGGTTACTGATACAGCAAAAGCTTTACCACTGCTTCACCTCTTTCCTTAGTGGATAAACACCATATAGGTGCAGATATGGATTATGAGTATACAACATAATACCACATAAAAGTCAATTTGTGAATTGTTGCACGAAGAAAAATTGTTAATAATTTGAAAACATACGGCGATTGTGGCGGGAAAAAGGCGGCTCATGTGCTGTTTTCATCAAAAAATTTACAGCGCATTAACAAATGAAGCCTGCATACAATATCACTGACGGTCACAAGCATGGCCGTACAAGACGAACGTATTTTTCTTCGGAGGAAATGAAATAATGAAAAAGCTTGTAATGATATTGGCAATGGCAGCACTGATGCTGACCACTGCTGCCGGAGTTACCGGCTGTGGCTGCGGAAGTACCGTAAGCGGTACGATTGAGGACGGCTCCGCATCAGGCGGCACACCCACCACCAGACACACCACCGAACGTACCACCGCAGGCACCTCTGCCGACCATGGTACGCTCCCCGAGGACAACACCGCCGATGGCATTGTAGGCAACGCCATAGACGACACCGTTGACGGTATAGGCAATGCCGTAGACGATACCATTGACGGTATTGACAACGCCATGGGCGGCAAAAGCAGCGGAAACAGCGCAAACAACGGCAGAGTCAGGGATTAGTGCCTCAGCACCCATTCACTGAACGGCAGAAAAAATGCGCCGGATGGGCAAAATCCATTCGGCGCAAAATGTTATGCTGTCGGGGCAGAGAATCACTCATCCTCCAGTGCGCGGATATTGCGCTCAACCACAGCCTTTCCTCTGTAGAGATAGGCACGGTCCTTTGCGGTGGCAAGCCCGCTGATGGAGGCGTTGGGATTGGCATATTGCAGGAAGGGCGCAATGTAGGTGTACTCTGCGTCCACATTCATGGGACATACGTCCTGACAGGTGTCGCAGCCCCACACCAGACCGCCCTTGCGCAGCAGATTGATTTCCTCAGGGGTAAGCGCGCCCTTGCGCTGGGATATAGCGGAAAGGCATTTCTCGCGGCAGAAAGAGCCGTCACTGCACAGCGCACCGCCCGGGCAGCTTTTTACGCACCGCCCGCAGTGCTGACATTCGGAGATTTTCCCGCTGCCGGTCAGCGGCATTTCCAGCGAGGTAACTATCGTGCCGATAAAGCAGTAGCTGCCGTAACGCTTGTTTATGAGCAGATGATTGTCGCCAATGCAGCCCAGACCGCACAGCGACGCGGCATACACCTCCGGAATGGGGGAGTTGTCCACAAACCACACAAATTCAAAGGGCGGGAATGCCTTGCTCAGTGCGTTTGCCACGCCGGTAAGCATACGCCCCGCAATCTCATGGTAATCGGGTACAGTGGCGTAGCTGGAAAGGTTGCCCTTCTCCATGGGTACCTTGTAGGGGAAAAGCACGCAGATAATACTCTTCGCCTCTTCAGGCAGCCGCCCCTTGGCGAGGCATGGCAACAGACAATCAGCCACCGCGTCAAAGGAGCATATTCCGTAATCGGAAAGGCCGCTGGCAGCCATAATTATGTCAAGCATACTGGTCATGGTAGTCACCTCCTGTTTGTAGTATTATAACATAAATTTTCAGGAAATAAAGATAAAAATGTAATAAATAATTTTCGTGTTTTAACAAATTATGGCTGAATTGTGATGTAATTAAAAATAAATTCGACATATTGTGTAACAGCACTGGACTTTTATGCACTGCCATAGTATAATAATTTTAATAATATCCTTGCGAATATTGCGGATTCGCAGGATAACGGCAATTCAAACCCATGACTGCATATTGCGTTGCGGCTGTGCAGCCAGCATACCTGAGGAGGAAATATCGGATTATGAAAAGGGCGTTAGGAGTATTGCTTGCCCTGCTTCTTGTCGTGAGCATTGCGGCCTGTTCACGGGAGGAAGAGAATACGCTGCCCCCTGTGGCAAGCGGTTCGGCAGTGGTGGTCACGCCTGAGGCGCAGATACCCACCAATGTTGACCCAAGCATCAAAGGATATATAACGCGAATCAATTACTCTGTTGAGAGTACGGAAATACTTGTAGAATATTATTACGATGCCGACACCGAGCCAAAGTACAGCTACGACAAGGCTCTGGTAAAGGTTGACAGCAACACCGCCATAGCAACCGACAAGGGCGATTCTGTTCCCATCTCGTCGCTCACTGTGGGCACTGTGGTAGAGGCATGGTTCACCGAGCCTTCTGCCGAAAGCTACCCTGTGCTTGCTTACGGACAGGCAATACGCATCTCAACGGGTGTCAGCAACCTCTCCGGTGTGCTTTCCCTTCCGCAGATGTATATTACATCGGGAAGCAGTGCCATTGCGGTTGTCACCAAAGCGGAATGGCGCGGCAGCAGCTACACCTTTGCCCCCCTGCGCACTCTGCTTGACCAGACCACAGGCGCGCATATCAGCGTCAGCCCGGGCGATACAATAGCACTCAACTTCAGCAAAGAGCCCAAGAGTGTCACTGTCACCTATTCCAATTCCACCCTTACCGCGGGCGAGACACTGGCTGTGTCGGAGGATATGAAGAAGATAATCGTGCCGGAAGATGCCAAGGACGAAATCTATATCCGTGTCAATGCTGAATGGAACGGCGGGTCTGCACAGTACGCATTCTCTGCCGTTATCATCGAAGCGGCACAGGCTCAGGAATAATCACAGAAACAAAAGCATTACGCAGCTTTTTCAAAGGCTTGCGTAATGCTTTTTATTATGCGTTTTCGATTCAGTCGTCCTTTATCTGTATGCCACGGTCGCGCAGCCAGTTGACGCTCATGTCCAGCCACTTGGGCAGGTCGGTGCTGTGGGCAGGTACCTCGTGGGAGTTGTATACCATGCTGTTTGCAACGCTCAGCCCATGTGTGCCGTTTTCAAAGATGTGCAGAGAGAAATCCACCCCCGCGCGTTCGTATGCCGCCGCCAGCAGGAGACTGTTGACCACAGGCACCAGCTTGTCGTTGCGGGTGTGCCAGATGAAAGCGGGCACGGAATGTTTGTCAATGCGCTCTTCCAGCGAGAGCTTCTTTGCAAGCCTCCTGTCACCACCGCTTACGTTGGCAAGGCTCTCCCTGTGCGCGCCGTCACCGTTGGTGATGACGGGATAGCTCAGTATTACTGCATTGGGCTTGGGCGAATACTTGCTGTCCTTTTTCAGGTCGTCCAGTACACTTTCCCCGGTCAGTGCCGCAAGGCAGCCGCAGAGGTGGCCGCCTGCGGAAAAGCCCAGCGCAGCCACCATGTCGGGGTCGATGGCGTATTTCGCCGCGTTTTCGCGGATATAAAGCATGGCAAGTGCCGCCTCGCGGAATGCCACAGGCCAGCAGTGGGGCGCGCAGGAGTAATCCAGAATAAAGGTGCTGAAGCCTCTGCTCATGTAGCCAAGGGCAACCGGCTCGGCCTCTCTGTTGGAAACATGGCGGTATGCTCCGCCCGGTATCACCAGCACTGCGGGATAACGCCTGTTTTCCCTCGTGCGGTCCACCCGAGAGAGTGTCATACATTTCAGGTAGCCCTTGCCGTTTTTGGGGCGGGTAAGGTGAAAATGCTCGTAAAGGTCAATGGATTCGTATATCATGTGTTTTATCGCTCCGTCTGTATTTATGCTGATATTGCCTGTCGTGCGGTCAGCTTTGCTGCCTCGGCCGCACAGGTACATTATACCATATCCTGCCGCCGCTGCAACAGGCAATTGCGCGGACAGATTTAATCAGTGCCTCCTTATACCCCAAGGTATTTCCTGCGTGTGGCAGCGCCTCCCCGTAGGTGCCGCTGTGCTTTGTTGGTCTCCAGTACGGTTTTTACCTGTCCGTAAAGCTCGTAGTCCAGCTCGCGCAGATATACCGTAACGTACTTGTGTACGCTGCTTTTGCTTATGCCGAAGGTCTGCGCCGCGCTGCGCACTGTACAGCCGGTGGCGGCTATGTACTCGCCAAGCTGTATGGTGCGTGTGTCGGTTTCGTTTTGCCTGCTGATGCTGCATCACCTGCCTTGTTGGTATCTGCTCCATGTATATGACCAAGGCATCGAAGGTATTATCATTAAGTAGACACTGAATAAATAAGCACCTGACGGAAAATCTGTCCGCGCACCGAATTTGGTCAGTGCCTCCTTAAATAAATAATAGTATAAGGCGTGTTGACAGGCTTTGCGGCGCTGTGTTAATATACAGAAACAAGGAGCAAGAAAAAAGGAAAGGGGCGCAGGCAATGGAAGATTTGCTTATTCTGGTAGATGCCGAGGACAGAGAAATAGGCTACGGCGAAAAGATGGAAACCCATGCAAAAGAGCAGCTTCATCGGGCATTTTCCCTCTTTATCTTCAATGAAAACAGTGGGGAGATGCTCATTCATCGCAGGGCTGCGGATAAGTACCACTCAGGCGGGCTGTGGACAAATGCGTGCTGCTCCCACCCCCGCAAGGGTGAGGTGCTGCAGGAGGCGGTGCTTCGCCGCATGGAAGAAGAGCTGGGCATATGCCCCAAGGCTTTGGGCGATGCTGTGTCAACTCTTCGGGAGTTGGGCAGCTTTACCTACTACCACCGCTTTGCCGACTGCGCTGAGCATGAGGTGGACCATGTGTTTCTCATGTGTGTAAAGGGTGCGCCGCTGCTCAGACCTGACCCCGATGAAATAGCCGAAACAATGTGGGTGCCGACAGAGCAGCTTGTCAAGTGGCTGGAAAGCTGTCCGGAGCAGTTTACAGCATGGTTTCCCAAGGCTTTTGCCATCGCACTCATCGCACTGCCTTGCAGCACGGAAAGATTAACATAATGCTATTGAAAGCAATACCCTTTGGGTGTATAATAATTTGGTTGGCAAAAGACAAAATAAACTTCAGGAGATACGGCTTTGAAAGACAATCGCAGCATTTTTAATTTCAGTGATGAAACACTTCGCCTTGCCGAACAGGCAAAGCAGGCGATGAGCGAGCAGGCGGCCCGCATTGCAAGGATAGCAGAATACAACGAGCAGAAGGTGCTGAAAGCCTTTATCGACTGCGGCATCGGAGAGAGCCACTTTACCACCAGCACAGGCTACGGCTATGATGACCGTGGAAGAGATTGTCTGGATGAGGTGGCGGCAAAGGTGTTCGGTTGTGAGGACGCGCTTGTGCGCCACAACTTCGTCTGCGGCACCCATGCGCTGACCGTTGCCCTCTTCGGTATGCTTCGCCCGGGCGACACCATGCTGTGCGTCACAGGCATACCCTACGACACTCTGCGCGGTGTCATAGGCATCAACGAATGCAGCGGCTCGCTCCGTGAGTTTGGAATAAACTACCGCGAGGTAGACCTGCTGCCCGACGGCACTGTCAACTACGAGTCCATCGCGGAAAACATCACCGACGATGTGCGCATGGTGTATGTCCAGCGCTCCCGCGGCTACAGCCTGCGCCCCTCGCTTACCCTTGACGAGATAAGCCGCATTGCGGACATTGCCCACAGCGTGCGGAGTGATGTCATCGTCATGGTGGATAACTGCTACGGCGAGTTTGTCCAGTACGACGAGCCCTGCGCCGTCGGTGCGGACATCATGGCTGGCTCGCTCATCAAGAATGCCGGAGGCGGCATAGCCCCCACAGGCGGCTACATCGCAGGCAAAAAAGAGCTTGTGGAGCAGTGCGCCTACCGCCTGACCACCCCCGGCACAGGCAGAGAATTGGGCTGCACCCTCGGACACAACCGTGAGCTGTATATGGGCTTCTTCGCCGCCCCCAGAGTGGTGGGCGAGGCACTGAAAACCGCGCTCTTCTGCGCATCGCTCTTTGAGCAGATGGGCTACAAGACCACACCCACTGTAGACAGCGTCCGCGGCGATATTATCCAGTCGGTGCTGCTGGGTGACAGAGAGCGGCTCATCGCCTTCTGTCAGGGCATACAGAGCGGCTCCGCGATAGATGCAGCGGCACTCCCCATGCCCGGCGCAATGCCCGGCTACGATTGCGACATCATCATGGCGTCGGGCTCCTTCACCCTTGGCTCGTCCATCGAGCTTTCGGCTGATGCCCCGCTGCGTGAGCCGTATGCTGTC
>SVPT01000023.1 GCA_015065695.1 Oscillospiraceae bacterium
CAACCGCGGAGGCTTATCTGCAATCACTGCGCCGCGTGAAATATATGCTGCTGCAAGCCGGAATAACCTCGGTGTACAACGGGCATTACGCCTATCAGCCCATTCCTGTGGGCAAGCTTGACACCATGATTGACTGCATGGAGCGGGTTATTGACGGCAGCGCGGCGGGTGAGCCCTTTGCCAATGGAGTTGGCAGCGGCACGCTGTACAGCTTTGAGGATTGGTCGGTTTTCTGCTGCACAGATACCTTTCTGCCTGCGTGATAACTGAATGTAAAAATGCGTCTGCACCTTGCCTTGGTGCGGACGCATTTCTATTTGGGGATTTTTGTGATGCTGTTATTCCATTGCCTCACGGCGGTGCTGCAGATGAATACCTATGTGACCGATGCCAAGAATCAAAGCGGCAATCAGCATCCAGATTACCTTGCCGTAGATACCCAGCAGGAGGAATGCTATGACCGGCAGCGTTGCCCCTGCCACAGGCACACCCAGCAGACTACTGTAGAAATCGCGCAGAGTGCGCTCGCTTCTGAAATAGCGCACCCACCACACCTCGTAAAGCACCATGGTGACGAATGCGGCAGCCAGCCACCATATCCACGGTGAGCCAAGGCGTATGTTGAAGTCGGAAAAGCACAGCGCGCAGCAGGAAGTCAGCACCTCTCCCACCCTTTCCAGAAAGGCGAGCAGACGGTTTTCGTTCTGGCTTGTGTAATCCTTGGGCAGATTCTTCGCCCAGATGATATTGGGCACAAAGAGCATGAGCAGGAACAACAGTCCTACATATGAAAAACCAAAGTGACCCATCATGGCAAGTCCTCCAATATGTCAGTTCTAATTTTCCTTTGCACTCTGTGCGGCGATGATTTCTTCCACTACATCAACGGCTGACGCGACCATTCTGGGGCAGAATTCGGTAAAGAGGCAGTGTTCGATGGCGTATGCAGCACCCTCCTCAGTTGTTATATCGCAGCCAAGCAAGTCACGGCACATATATGAGCCGTTGACGCGGCTGAATTCATCGAGCAAGCGGTCGTTTACTTCATAGGCACGACGGCGGCTTTCAAGGTCTTTGGTGTCGCTCTGACCATACATCATTCCCAGAACCATAAGCGCGCCTGTACAGGCACCGCACACCTCGCCCTTATGCATACCGCTGCCAAAACAAGCAGCCACCTTCAATGCCTGTTCTTCGGTAAGCCCCAGCTCAGGGGCATATGCGGCAAGCACCGCCTGCGAGCAATGGAACTTGTTCGCAAAATAGCCCAAGGCTTTTTCCTTTTTTGTCATGTTCAGTTTCTCCTTCAGGTTATTATTTTTCAGACAATGCCGCCAGTGCTTCATCGCACCATTCGACATACGCCTTATAGGTTTTGATCCCAAATCTGACGGTCAGCAGATAGTTGGCGTGGGTGCCGTCATCATCGGGTGCGCTCTTAAGGACACTTTCTGCCATAAGCAGCTCAGTGAGGGCGGTATCTGCGCGGTCACGGAATGCGCGTATATGCTCAGCAGTCTGCTCCTGCCCTGCTTCATTGCCGAAGAACACCTTTAGCAGCGTTTCGTAGCGCAGTTCGTCCTTATTCACGGGCTGCGCAAGCCAGTTGCGCAGATATTCACGTCCTGCGTCTGTGATGGTATAGATGTACCGCTTGCGCTTGTTGCCGCAGCACTCCTCGCCCGTTGCCAGACCGCGCCGCACAAGGTCGGCAAGTGCGGGATAGATGCTGCCGTAGCTTGCGCCCCAGAAGTGTTTCAGTGCGCTGTCCATTCTGCGCTTTATCTCATACCCTGTCAGTGGCTCATGGCTGAGCATACCCAGCATTACGCAATCCAGCTTTTTCTCGTTTGCCATTGCTGCACCTCGCTTATGATATATCAGCTTGATATATCACTGTGATAGCTGCATTATATATCAGCCTGATATATTTGTCAATAGAAATTTTTATTCTGCGGCATCACACAAACAAAAGTATTTAAAACCAATTACAAAATTGGCGATATGTATACAGTTACCACTGAAAACCGCCAAGGAATTAAGCGATATATAAAAAGTTAAAAACACCCCTTGCACCTTTCTTAATTATATGTTAAGATATTCACATACGGCGTTAAGCTGACTTGCCGCGGTTTTCGCGGATAAAGCCTGAGCCAAGACAATTTTGATGATTTGTTCGGGAGGAAAATGAAATGGCAGATAAGAATATTGGTTCTGTTTCCGATAGCCTTCTTGAGGAAGCTAAGAAGAAGGTTGCTGACGTTGCCGAGGAATACTTCAACGCAATGCTCGCTGAGCGTCTTTCCCAGCTTGCTGATGGTGCTGCCGCACAGCTTATCCCCGGTGCTGCTGCCCCTGAAGCCGCAGCCGAGGAAGTGACCGTTGAAGAGGCTGAGCCCGTTGTTGAGCAGGAAATCGCAGAGAGCGCCGACGAGGTTGCTGCTGAGGTTGCTGCCGAAGTCGCCGCTGAGGTTGTTGCTGAGGAAGAGGCAGAAACCGTTGTTGCAGCTGATGCTGTTAATTACGACGATTACGACGAGGACGAAGAGCCCGTCTGCATCCACTTCGAGGACGAATACGACGAGTTTGACGAAAACGGCGACCGCATTCCCCCTATCCCCTACGCATAAGTCGCTGACCTGAAATAACCAGACAACAGCAAGCCCCCTGCGCAGTTAAACTGCACAGGGGGCTTGTTTTTTTATGTCTGTCAGCGGTTAACGCACCCCTCGCTCGAGGTCGTTTATCCGTTTCTTGATAAGGACAAGCTGCTCACGCATTACCGTAAGCTGCTCCTTTGCTTCGTCCAGCTCTTTTCTGGTAAAGGATTCTCTTCCGCTGTCCCAGTCAAGCTGACGTTTTCTGTGCATTATCTCGGCGATAAAGCGCAGCCAGATGACCAAAAGCAGCACAGCTGTGAAGCCGAAGCCGGTAATTCCGCAGCAGGCGGTTGACAGACCGGACAGCACGGTGGACACTATGCCGGCGGCAAGCCAGCCCACCGGCAGCTTGAACTCCCGCGTCTGGCTATGCACGTCACGAAGCTGACGCTCGTGAGCGGCGATTATCTCAAGCTGTTTTCCGATGCGGAAATTCAGCTCGTCCTCCTCAAAGCGAAGGCGGGCGAGTGCCAGTCCGCCGTCTGCTCTTTCATCTCTGCCGGATGAGGTATTCTGATTTCTGTTTCCGTTTTCTTTCCTGCGTCGTTCATTCGCCATTTTCCCCATCCTTTCATATTCTTTCGCTCAACGCATCAATCGGGCAAGGCTGCTGCACGGCTGCCGCAGTGGGCTGCCTGCTGTGCGCATTGCCGCACAGGCTTGCCTTGTACCGCGGCGGCTACGAAGCCTGCCAAAGCGCAATCTCCGGCGCCTACAGTGTTGACCGCCTTTATCGGCTCTGCGGGCACGCGGACGGTTTCGTCCTTGGTCACGCATATCAGTCCACGGCTTCCTAAGGTAAGCAGTACGATACCAATGCCGTCGTCTGCAAGCTGCCGGGCGGCGCGAAGGAGTTGTTCGTCGTCGGGATCTGAAAGCCCGCAAATGTGCGCAAGCTCATGCTCGTTGGGCTTTATCAGCCATGGGCTTACGTCCAGAAGCTGCTCACGGGAAAGCGCCGCGGTATCCACCGCAATGCGCGCTCCCGCATCGCCCGCTGCCTGCATCAGGTCTGCATAGTCATCGGAGGTCATGCCCTCCGGCATACTGCCTGTGAAGATAACGATACGCTCACCTTCGTCAGCCGCCATACGTTCGAGCAGCATCTTTTTCAGCACCGCGATATGCTCCTTGGCGCACACGGCGCCCTTGCGGTTGATTTTTATTGTCTTGCCGCCAACAAGCAATGTCAGGTTTTCGCGCACCGCGCCATCTGTCATTGCCAGAGAAATCTCTTCGGGAGCATTGGGCAGACTCGCCGCCCCGTTGGTGTATTCCTCCCACGATTCTCTGCCCGCCAAGCCAAACAGCACACAGCTTTGCCCAAGGCGCGTCAGCTCGCGTGCGGCGTTGAGGGCTTTTCCCGCGGCTATGCGACGTTCATTCCGCACACGGTTTACGCGGTCGTCGTCCAGTGAATCCAGTTCCAGTGTCAGGTCAAAGGCAGGGCTGACACCGCACACATATATCATTACTTACGTCTCCACTTGACGCCCTGGGGGGTATCCTCAAGGATTATGCCCATGGCGTTGAGCTTGTCACGAATGGCATCTGCCTCGGCAAAATTCTTTGCCTTTCTTGCCGCCTGTCTGTCCTCAATGAGCTTTTCCACCTCGGCATCGAGGGAGGAAGCCTCTTCCTCAACATAGAGCAGACCAAGCACACCGGTAAGCTCCTCGAAGAGGGCGAGAGCCTTCTCGCAAAGCTCACGGGAGGCACCTGAGCCAACGGCGCAGGCGATGTTGATGTCACGCACGAGGTCGAAGATTGCGGAAACCGCGCCTGCGGTGTTGAAGTCGTCCTCCATGGCATCTACGAAATGAGCCTTGCACTTATCAAAGCTATCAAGGGTTGCCTTTTCGGCATCGGTGAGAGTGCCTTCGGCGGCACCCAGCACAAATCGGAGATTTTCGCGGCAGGTGTACAGTCTCTTGAGGGCTGCCTTGCTCTGCTCGATAACCTCGGTGGAGTAGTTGAGGGGGCTGCGGTAGTGGCAGCCCAGCATCATCATGCGAATGGGCTCGTAGCCGTACTTCTCCGCAACATCTCTGACAGTGAAGAAGTTGTTGAGCGACTTGCTCATCTTCTCGTTGTCAACGGTGATGAAGCCATTGTGCATCCAGTAACGTGCAAAGCTTGTGCCGTTGCAGCACTCCGACTGGGCAATTTCGTTCTCGTGGTGGGGGAATATCAGATCCTGACCGCCGCAGTGAATGTCCAGTGTTTCGCCCAGGTAGCGGCGGCACATGGCAGAGCATTCGATATGCCAGCCGGGACGACCGTTGCCCCAGGGGGACTCCCAGTAGGGCTCGCCGGGCTTGGAGGACTTCCAGAGGGCAAAGTCAGCGCCATCACGCTTGAGGTCGGTGGCATCGGTGCGCTTGCTTGCGCCCTCCAGCAGCTCCTCAAGGGGAAGGTGGGACAGCTTGCCGTACTCGGAGAAGCTGCGGGTGGAGAAGTAGACATCACCTCCGGAGGCATAGGCATGACCATTCTCGATAAGGCGGGAGATGATGTCGATAATCTGGTCGATGTTCTCGGTTGCCTTGGGGTGGGTGGTGGCGGGTCTTACGCCCAGACCCTTTGCATCGGTCCAGAACTCGTCGATGTAGCGCTCGGAGATGGTGATGTAATCGGTGCCTTCCTCGTTGGCGCGGCGGATAATCTTGTCGTCTATATCGGTAAAGTTCTGGACGAAGTTGACCTTGTAGCCACGCCACTCGAAGTAGCGGCGGAGGGTATCGAACACTATCAGGGGGCGGGCGTTGCCGATGTGAATAAGGTTATATACGGTAGGACCGCAGGCATACATACGCACCTCACCCTCGTGCAGGGTGGTAAATTCGTCCTTCTGTCTGGTAAGGGTATTGAATATCTTCATTGTCTTATCCGCGGCATCCTGTGCCGCACCTCTCTCTTGTAAAATTTTGTGTAACGGTTTATTATCTGTTATCTATTCTTCCGATTTTATTATAGCACTGTCTGCCTGTGCGGCGTTTTGCGGAAGTGAAACAGCCTCGCTGACTGCCGACCGCAGAAGCTCGATTTCTCCGCGCAGCCGCAGAAGCTCCTGTGCGACAGGGTCGTCATAGTGTATCTGGTCAAGCTCCGGCGGACGCTGACCCGCGACGCGCACTACCTTTGCTGGGACACCCACAGCCGTTGCGTTTGCGGGCACCTCACTGAGCACCACCGCACCCGCTGCGATACGGGCATTGTCACCGACGGTGAAGGGACCAAGCACCTTTGCGCCCGCGCCCACAAGCACTCCGCGCCCCAATGTGGGGTGACGCTTGCCCTTGTCCTTGCCGGTACCGCCAAGGGTTACTCCCTGATAAATCATGCAGCCATCGCCCACCTCGGCAGTTTCTCCTATAACCACGCCGTGACCGTGGTCTATCATCACGCCCCGACCGATGGTTGCGCCGGGGTGGATTTCTATGCCTGTGCGCCTTGCAGAGCGCTGACTTATGAAACGCGCCAGCAGCTTGAAGCCATGGCGGTGCAACCAGGAAGCCCTGCGGTGGGACATGAGAGCCTTGTAACCCGGGTAGAGCATACGCACCTCAAAGCGGGAGCGCGCTGCCGGGTCGTGGGCCATTATGGAATTAATCAGTTCACGGCTATATCTTCCCACAGCCTTATGCCAGACGGTCAAACAGCTCGCAGATAATGCCGAGGGACTTTATCAGCGGGGCTTTGTCAAGGGCGGCGGGATAGGATTTGATGAGCATATCCTTCTCTTCGCACTCGATGAAATCTATGGCGTTCTCGAAGTTTTCCTCGATGTCATTGCGCACACAGATAAGCTCGATGAGCATATGTCGCAGGAGGGAGATAATTTCTCCGGCGCGGATATACGAGCCACTGTTGATGGCAAGGCGGGCAGAGCGGATATTCTTTGCCACATAATCCCAGTATTCGTCGCCCTCCTGCTGAGGCTCTTCTGCCTGCTCGGGAGCGGTCTCGGGAACAAACTCCACAGGAGCTTCGACAATGGGCTGCTGCACGGGCTCCGGCTCAGGCATTGCCTCTGCCACAGGCTCCGGCTCGGGAGCGGGAGCAGGCTTGGGCTCCGCGACCAGCTCCACATCGGTCTCACGACCGCCGAGGGAGCTGTTGATTGCGGGTGCGCCTCTCAGCACTCTCCACCAGCCGCTGACGCTGACCAGACGCGACTCGATAACGCTGAGGGTGACAACAAAGCCATTGGGGAGATTGAACTGCTTGATGATGCGGGAGGGCTCGCGGGAAACAAAGCTGGCGGTCTCCGGCTTGAGCTCGTTGGTGAAGAAGTAGTTCAGCTTCTTGTATGCAGTGGGCGCGTCAATGGTGTTCTTGGGTACGCAGAGAATGCGTATATCACTCATTTCGGTACTGTCATCGCCGGTGGAATAGGCGGCTTCGACCGAATGGGTAGAGCCAATCATCACGGTGATGTCTTCGATAAGCTGCAAGCGTGACTGCATATTCATTTTGATGACCTCTCTTATATTTTAATTATAAATGCAGGTTTATTTTACGTCCTTGAAGAACTGTTTGTTCTGTACAGCGTATGCAATGCCTGAGATTATTGTGACGGCTGCGGTAAGCCAGAAAAGCACCTGTTCGACTAAACTGCCGTACTCGTGCAGCATAAGCCATGCGTCGTTGGAAGCAACGCGCTTATCCAGAAACCACACCGCAAACTCTACGGCATAGGCAACGCCAAGAGCAGCCATCTGCACGATGGTCTTGACCTTGCCCCATGCGTTGGCAGCGATTACCGTGCCCTTTGCGGAGGCGAGCATACGGATGGAAGTGACCAGAAACTCGCGTGCAAGCACTACGATAAGCACCCACGGGGGACATATCTCGTTGGCAACGAAGCACACAAGCGCGGTGGTTACCAGCAGCTTATCCGCAACGGGGTCCATCAGCTTGCCGAAGTCGGTGACGATGCCGCGCTTTCGGGCTATTGCGCCGTCAAAGGTATCGGTGATGGCGGCGGCACCGAAGCACAGCCCGCCGATGAGGGCAAACAACCACTCTCCGTAACATCGCAGCGTGAAGAATGCCACAGGCACGATGAGCAGTATGCGGAGCAGGGTCAGCTTGTTGGGTAGATTCATTTTCCTTCATTCCCTTATTCGTAATTTATGCGCAGGACTGAGCCTTACTCGATTCTCTCACCTATAAGGTCACATTCCATGCTGTCGGTGATTCTCACACGAATGATGTCGCCTTCGTTCATCTTTTTCTTTGCGGTGAAGAACACCTTTCCGTCAATCTCGGGAGCATCGGTGGAGGCGCGTCCGTAGCAGCATTCCGCCAGACGGTCGTAGCCCTCGACCACCACGTCAAGCTCCTTGCCTATCATGGCTTCGCACCACTTGTCGATGCATCTGGACTGCTCCTCCATGATGATGTCCATGCGGCGCTGTCCTTCCTTTTCGGAAACGCGGCCGGGCAGGTCATAGGCGGGAGTGCCCTCCTCGGCAGACCAGACAAAGCAGCCCAGCTTCTCGAAGCGGGCCTCTCTGACAAAGAGTGCAAGCTGCTCGATGTGGTCACGGGTCTCGCCGGGGAAGCCTACCATCATGGTAGTGCGCAGGGCGATGCCGGGCACCTTCTCACGGATATGGGAGACCAGAGCCAGCAGGGAATCCTTGTCGCCGTTGCGGTTCATGGCCTTGAGAACATCTCCGCAGCAATGCTGCAGCGGAATGTCCATGTACTTGACTATCTTGTCCTGCGCGGCGATGGTGTCCAGCAGGCGGTCGGTAATGCGGTCGGGATAGCAGTAGAGCAGACGAATCCACATGATGCCATCGATGGCGCACAGTCGCTCCAGCAACTCGGGCAGCAGCGACCCGCCGCCGAAATCCTCACCGTAGCGGGTGGTGTCCTGTGCAACGAGGATAAGCTCCTTTACGCCGCGTGCCGCAAGGTTTTCTGCCTCGGCAACAACATCGTCCATCTTACGGCTGCGGTAGCTTCCCCTTATGTAGGGAATGGCGCAGTAGGAGCAGCGGTTGTCACAGCCGTCGGCGATGCGCAGATACGCATAGAAAGGCGGGGTGGTCAGCACGCGGCTGCCCTCCATGGGCATATCTTCCTTTTCGCCGTAGCAGCTGAACTTCTCTCCCCACAGGGCGCGGTCGCACACATCGACAATATCTCCGTTGCAGCCGATGCCGACAACCGCATCGACCTCGGGAAGCTGCTCGCGTATTTCATCGCGGTAACGCTCGGCAAGGCAGCCTGTGACAACAATTGCCTTGATGCGTCCTTCCGGCTTGAGCTTGCCCAGCTCGATGATTTCCTCAATGGACTCCTGCTTTGCGCTTTCGATAAAGCCGCAGGTGTTGACTATGACACAATCAGCCTTTGCCACGTCCTCAACCAGCTCATAGCCTGCCTCATGCAGCTTGTGCAGCATAAGCTCGGCATCGCACTGGTTTTTGGGGCAGCCAAGGCTCATCATACCGATTTTTCTGCTCATTCTTGATCCCTCGCAGTGTAATTAATATGCAATATCAGCAGTGATACGCAAAATCTGAATATACCAAATTATTATATCATATTGCCGACTGTGGTGCAATATTAATGTTTAGGTTTATTTTGTTTTTGCCTTTCCTGCAAAAACAGCCTCCCTGTGCGTGACAGGAAGGCTGTTTTGCTATAAATTATTCGGTTTCGTAAGGCCAGTCGATGATGCCGCCAAACTCCTTTACGTTGGTGTAACCCAAATCAGCAAGTGCCTGCGAGGCTATCTTGCTGCGGCGGCCGCTGCGGCAGTAGACGAGGATAAGCTGCTCCTTATCGGGAAGCTCTGCCTCTGCCCTGTCGGCAATCTCGTATTCGGGAATCATTATCGCGCCCGGGATATGTGCAACGTCGTATTCCTCCTGTGTGCGCGCATCAATGATGATGTAGTTTTCCTCGGTATCCATAAGCTGTTTTGCCTCTTTGGCTGTTATGCTGACATATCCGATGGCGATCTCCCCCTTTTTTTCTTCTCCTGTTTCGGCTGCGTCCCCTCCAACGCAAGCGGCAAGGAGCAGGACAAGAAGCATCATTGCAAAGGCAATAAAGCTGAATCTGCGTTTCATAGTGTATCCCTCCTGTAAGATGCATATTCTCTGTATTTGTATTATAGATTACCTGCGGCAAAAAATCAATATACCCGTCGCCGGTGAGTCAGGGAAATACTGCGCGGTGAGTGGATACGCAAAAAACGCCGAAGAACGGCTGCACTGGGGCAGTATTCTTCGGCGTGGCTGATTATGACTACTATTTGCAGGCGATGTATATGTCCATGGTGTCGCCATCGGTTTCGTAGCAGGGCAGTACGTCGTTTTCCACGTGTTCAAGACCGTTAATGCGCATATAGTCCATCAGTGTTCTGTATGCGTTGGGAATGGTCGCGAATGGGTTGATGAAGGGATTTTCGATGTGTATTGCGGCATATCTATGCGCTTTCTGCTCGGTGGGCTCAAGTGGCTCTCCCTCGCAGCCTGTCGGTGCGGTGATGCTTTCGGGCAACACCCATGCCGCAGTGTAACCATGCATATGATGCACGTTAATCTGCTCCTGTGACACAAAGGGGAAATCCCAGCCTATCACCTTTGGATTTTCGACACCGTTAGCTGCGGCAATCTTTCGGACGCGGTCGATAGCATCGCTTTCCGGGGCGGTGCTGATGACGGTGTGAGCAATGTAACGGAATGCAGGCACAAGCTCCACGCGCAGATTTGAACAGGCATTGTCGCATACATCAAGCTCGCTGCGGAAGAGGTCATCAAGAGTGCAACTGAACAGCTTGCACAGCTCCACCGCCTTGGTAATCTCCGGCTGTGCGGCATCAAGCTCCCACTTGGATACGGTCTGTCGGCTGACATTCAGCTTTTCCGCAAGCTGCTCCTGCGTCATGTTTCCGCTGAGTCTGCGCAGATACTGCAGATTTTTCCCGAAATTCATAATAGCTGCTCCTGTCTGTTTTACTTATTTGTGCTGCAGCGCAAGAATATTGTAGCGCATCGGGAGCGGTATATCCACCACACATTATGTGCTTTTTCCGCATTATGCGCAACTGACGGTTGCGCGGCAATTATATTGCACACCATAAGGCGGTGTGGTATAATGAATCTGCTGTACGGCGGCAGAAATTATCTATTATCCTATAACCTCGATGCCTGCCTTCTGTGCATTGCTGCGGATATATGCGGCGGCTTCGCAATAGCTTTCCCAATCGGGAAGGTGCTCCACAAACACCGGAGTATCCTTGCCCAACGCCTCCGCAAGGGGCAGTATGCGGGTGTAATCCAGCACGCCCTTGCCGGGCATAACCTCGTGAATGATGGTGGTGTAGGCGTTGTCCATGATGACGTCCTTGGCGTGTATGCTCCTGATGTACGGCCCAAGCAGACGGAAGCACTCGGTGATGAAGCCTATGCTGTCGAAGTAGCGGCGGGGCGAGGAAATCATATTGACATAATCCAGATGCACAGCGAATGCAGGACGGTCAACCGCCTTTATCAGCCGCAGGTATTCCTCAGGCGAATCGGGGGTCATCCAAGGCATGGGCTCAAGCGAATAGAATGTATTCTTCGGCTTGACCGCATCGATTATCTCACGCACCATTTCCACGATGAGAGCAAAGGTGTCCTCCGCATAGTTGACGGCGCTGAAACCGTCCCAAGGTCCCTCTCCCCTGTTTCCCGCGATGTTTACGCAGCAGCAGGCACCCATTTCCTCGGCAAGCTGAAGCTGTGCCTTGGCGTAGTCCATCGCCTGTCTGCGCTCATCATCATTCTGCGAGAGGGTGTTGCGCCACACGCCCACCTCGCCGATAACAACATCGTTTCTCTCTGCGCACTCCCTGTAGAGGCGGCGCACATCGCTTGGCGCGCCGCTGTCAACAGGGCAAAGCACCGCGCTGTAGCGCATCTCCTTGACCAGCGCAATCCATTCCTCGGGGCTGCTGTAGGGACGCTTTATCTCTCCGCCTATTCTCATTGCGGTATTCCTCCTTGCTTAATTTATCAGAACCGTCTCAGGTGAATGACCGACGGGTCAATACTCTGCACATCGGCTGCGGCGGTGCGCACCATGATGCCGCGCAGACCGTCCGCAAGGCAGCACAGCTTCTCGCGGCAGCCCTCTGCGCCCTTGTCCTTGATGGGAGGCATGATGGCTCTACCGATGCACACACCGTCTGCGCCCAGTGCCAGTGCCTTGAACACATCGGCACCGCTTTCAAAGCCGCAGTCGGCAAAGATGGTCATACGACTGGCAACGGCGGCGGCAATCTCCGGCAGCACCATGAGGGGCGGCACTGAATAGGGCATTATGCCATGGTGGTGGGAAACGATGATGCCCGCCGCGCCAACCTCCAGTGCCTTTTGTGCGTCATATGTACTCAGCACACCCTTGATAACAAAGGGCAGTTTTGTAGCATTGATGAAACTGCGCAGCTCATCAGAGCTTTTGGGGCGCATGGCGTAGCCGCAGACATCGTCATAGCCGCCTGCACCGTTGAACGCATGGTCAATGTCCATGCCAACGGCAAAGCAGCCACATTCCTCGGCATCGCGTATGCGGCGAAGCACCTCTGCATTGTCGGCGTGGGGCTTGATGATTTTGACCACCTTTGCGCCTGTGCCGCACATGGCTTCCAGCTCATCTCTCTCTGCCATACCGGAGAAGCAGAGCGCACCTGCAAGGCGGGCCCCCTCTGCCATATCACGCATACCGTTTTCGCTTGCGTTGTTGAGATGGGAAAGAGCGGCGGTGGCAATGGGCATGGAGAAGCTCTCGCCGAAATAGCGGACAGAGAGGTCGGGCACGCAGGCATCTATATGCCGCGTTTCTATAAGGATGCTTTCAAAATATTCTCTGGTAATACGGTTGGAATCGCCGTCAGACATTTTGTGTGCCTCCGTTTCGTTTTATTTGTTTTGCGGATAGAAAGTTCGTATTTATTATAAATGATATTGCAGCCTGTGGCAAGCGCATTTCCGCGCATTTTTGGCATCACCGCTTAGTTTTCACAAAAGCTTTATACTATTTCCCCGAAGATAAATTCATAAAAAGGAGTTGTACATCACTTATGGAATTCGAGCGCATGAAAATCGTTCCTCTGGAGGACAACCTGTGGCTGCTGGACGATAACGGCGACAGCAGTTGTTACCTTGTGTGCGGCACCGAAAGGGCTATGCTCATTGACACCTGCAACGGCTACGAGGATCTGAACGCCATCGTCCGCACCATCACCGACCTGCCACTGGTGGTGGTCAACACCCACGGTCACGGCGACCACATATACGGCAACGTATATTTTGACGAGGCATGGATGCACCCTGACGACTTTGACCTGGCGGCAGAGTTTTTCTCCTATGCCAAGGAGGAAATGGACAAGCACGGGCTGAAGCCCTGCCCGCTGAAACCCCTTGCCTACGGACAGCAGTTTGACCTTGGCGGTGGCACTGTGCTGGAGGTTATCCCGCTGCGCGGACACACTCGGGGCTCGGTTGCGCTGCTCGACCGCAAGCGCAGAATTATCTTTACCGGTGACGGCACCAACCCCCATCTGTGGATGCAGCTTGACCACAGCGCAGGCATATCTGTTCTTGCCGAAAGCGTGGAAGCTGTCATTCGTGAGCATGGCGGCGAGTTTGACCGTGTACTCTTCGGTCACTGCCACGACAGCGGCATTGACGCGGTTATCTTCCCGCAGGTGCTTGCTGCCTGCCGCAAGCTGCTTGCGGGCGAGGTAAAGCACGAGGGTGACCCTGCGGCATGGACTTACAAGTATTTTGCCGGTGAGTGCTTCAAATATCAGTTTGGCGAAACCGAACACGACATAATCGTATATCAGGATATTAAGTAGTATAGCAGCAGAGGTGTGAGGCGACCACATCTCTGCTGTTTTTTATTTTTATATTTAGACAATTTTCTAAATTTCTATTGACAGGATGATTTTTGTGTGCTATTATATACTTGCATTTAGACATATGGCTAATTATCTAACAAGCGTAACACCTGTAAATCATTCTTGCAGAAAGGAGCATTTTCTATGAACGACGCATGGAAAGCACTTGCCGACCCTACACGCCGCAGGATTCTTGAGCTGCTGCGAAAGCGGGACATGAACGCTGGCGAGATTGCCGCAGAGTTTGACATCAGCAAGCCCTCTATCAGCAACCATTTGGGCATACTGAAAAGTGCGGGTCTGGTGGACACCATACGGCAGGGGCAGAACATCATCTATTCCATCAACACAAGTGTATTTGAGGACATTCTCAGCGCCATCTACGGCTTTACCAAGAAAGGAGAGGACAACTGATGAAAAAATCCAAGGTTCCTGTATTTATTCCGATTATTCTGGCTGGTATCAACGCTGCCGCTTCGGCATGGTATCTTTCCACTGTTGAGGCAGAAATCATTCCCACCCACTACGACCTTTACATGAATCCTGACCAGTACGGCTCCAAATGGACTCTTATGTTTTTCTCCGGCATGATACTGCTGCTGTCGGTTTTCTTCATCGTTTACCGCGCTACTATCGGCAAGCGTGCAAACAACACAAAGAACATTCGTTATGAAAACCCTTTTTTCCTGATTATCACCCTCGTTTTCTGCGGCATCAACTGGTTTTTGATGCTCACCTCCACTGGCGCGATAGCCCCCGACAGAAGCTGGCTGCCTGCGCTGACTATTGTTCTGGGTTTACTCATGCTGCTCTACGGCAACATCTCCGGCAAAATCAAGCAGAACTTCAACTTCGGCATCAAGTTCAAAAGCACACTGCGCAACCGCACCGTCTGGAAAAAAGCCCACCGACTCAGTGGTGTGCTGTGCTGCATTGGCGGTGTGATTATGATAATCTGCGGCATCATCGGCTTCTTTGCAAGCGGTCTGCAGCTCCCCCTCTTTGCGGGCAGCCTTATCCTGACACTACTGGCGGGACTTGCGATTCCCACCATCTATGCGGCTAAACTCTACAAAGAGCTGGGCGATGACGGCTCATATGAAGAGCTGTTTGCAAAAGCAGACAGCGACACTCAGCAGGCAGAAGAACAGGAGGAAAACTGAGATGACAAACAACAACAAAAGGCTTGGCGTTTATCTGATTTTCGCCTTTGGCATCGGTTGGGTACTGCAGGTTATCGGCTCTGTCCTCGCGCTGCGGGGCAATCAGCTTGGGTTTACTGCGGCTTTGACATTGACCATGTTTGCCCCTCTGATTGCCGCGATTATCGCAGGCAAGGGCATTGGCAAAAAGAAGAGCGGCATTGAATGGATGCCCCGCTTCAAGGGCTGCATCGGCACATGGCTGGGTGCGTGGCTGGGTGTTATCCTGCTGGCTGTAGTGTGCGCGGCGCTGTATTTCGTCATCTTCCCTGATGCCTTTGACCCCACCTTCAGCGAATACCTGAAAGCCTCTGTGGGCGAGGAAACCTTTGAGCAGACCTACGGTCTTATCGGCACTGAGCTTATTCCCGTCACCATGCTTGTTTCCGTAGCAAGCAGCAGCTTTATCAATATGTTTGCCGCGCTGGGCGAGGAGGCAGGCTGGCGAGGCTATATGCAGCCCATTCTCAAGGAGCGTTTCGGCAGAATCGGTGGTCTTGTGCTGGGCGGTCTTATCTGGGGCGTGTGGCACGCACCTGCTATACTGATTGCAGGCTACGAATACGGCTGGTCGCTGTTTACCCACCCCTGGTGGCAGGCACTTGCGGGCGTTGTGCTGTTCAGCCTGATTACTGTGCCCCTCGGCATAATCCTTGACCGTATGTACGAAAAATCCCGCTCCATCTGGGTCCCCTCACTGGCACACGGCGCGTTCAACGCCTCCGCGGGCATCGCATTCATTGCTCTTGCCCTTGACCACACCGACGAGCTTTGGATTGGTCCTGCCCCCATCGGCATCATTTCGGCTATCCCGCTCTTTGTGTGCGCCGCGATTATCCTTATGCTGAAGCCTGTTCCTGCTGTAGAGGAGGCAGCAGTTGAGGAAACTGTTGCAGTGGAGGCTGCTGAATAACACCTCTCCCCCACATTTCTTTACACAAAACAAGGGTCTGCCGATGTATTTCGCGGCAGACCCTTTTATCTATATATTTACTTTCTGAACCAAGTTGCAAGCAGACGGTCGTAGATGGGTGCGTAATGCTCGTCGATGATGCCGAAATCCATCTTCTTGTAGCTCCATACGGCGCAGCCTATATCGAACCTGCGGAAGGTGTTGTCCATATCGACAAACCAGCGGAGGGTATCCTCAACGGGTGCGCGGTCGATGACACCAAACTCGCCGCAGTAGAGGGGCACATCGGCAGCCTCGGCTGCATCAATTGCCTCCTGCATGAGCTTTGCGATGAACTCCTCGCCCATGGTCTGTGCTTCGGAGCGGACGGCAGTCTCGCCCTGATTACCAAGCTGCGCGGAATGGGCACGGTAGTAGTCCATGTCGGCGGGATAGTTGACGGTCTTTTCCATGTCCATGTTCTTGACCCAAGGGGCTTTCTGGTGGGTGAAAATCAGCGGCTCGTAGAAATGGAAGGTGTAGATTACGTTGTCGAAGATGGGCTTACGCAGCAGCTTGAGGGTGCTGGCGCTGTTCCACATGATGCCGCCATAGATGATGGGACGCTGGGGAGCGATGGCACGGATACGGGCAATTACCTTCTCCACGAGGGTATTCCATGCATCGTTGTTTTCGGTTTCCACCACCTCATTGAGCAGCTCGAAGAAAACGTGCTCGCAGGTGCCGTAATGCTGTGCCAGCTTCTCCCACATGGACATGAAGCGTTCCTGCAGGGTTTCGTTGGTAAAGAGGTTATTGCGCTCTGCATCGCCTGCGTCGTTGAAGTCGTAGCCGTATGCCTTGTGCAGGTCGATTATCAACTTCATGCCGTTGGCAGCACTCTGCTTTACTGCCATGTCGATAAAGCCGTAGCCAGCGGGACGGTCGGTGCCGTCGTGGGCTTCGATGACTTCGCAGTCAATGGGCAGACGCACATGGTCAAAGCCCATTTGTGCAATGCGGGCGAAATCCTCTTCGGTGATAAAGGAAGCGTAATGCTCCTGAGTATGGACGCACTGGGAAAGCCAGCCGCCAAGGTTAATGCCTCGGTTGAGACCGTTTATCTTTTTCATGGATATTCACTCCTTTCGCTTTTATCATATATTTTTCATTGCGGCAATTATATCGTTTTCATTGCTTTTTTGTCAAAATAATGATATGATTTGCAAGAAAGGAATGATGCTGCGTGGACATTAACAAGGAGCTGATTTTTCTTGAGTACGTCATGCGCGAGACCGAGCAGTTTCACGCGCCGTACAATCCTGAATTTACCTTCTACGCTGCTGTGCGGGAGGGCGACACCGAGCAGGTTGCCAAGCTGTGCGGCACTCCTTTTACGCAGATGCCCGGGCTTGGCAGGCTTTCCGGCAACCCGCTGCAAAGCTGGAAATACCACTTTGCCATCACTGCCGCGCTGCTTGCCCGCTACTGCGTGGAGGGCGGCATGGAGCATGAAACCGCCTACACCCTTAGTGACCTTTATATACAGCGGGCAGACGCCTGCACCGGCGAGGAGCAGCTTTCCCGAATGCACAGCGAGATGGCACTGGATTACGCACGAAAGATGCGTGTGCGGCGCAAGGAGCATATTTACTCGCGACACATTGTGGATTGCATTGAGTACATTCACAACAACCTGCACCGGCGCATTTTTCTTGCTGACCTTGCGGAGCATACAGGGCTTGACCCAAGCTATCTTTCCCGCCTGTTCAAGAAGGAGACGGGGCTGAGCGTTACCGAATACATAAGCAGAAAGCGCATCAGCGTGGCGAAGAATATGCTGATACATTCCGATTATCTCCCGTCACAGATTGCAGCGGTGCTGGCTTTCCCCAGCCAGAGCTATTTTATCGAGGTTTTCCGCAAGCAGGAGGGCATCACGCCCAAGCAGTACCGCGACAGGTATTTTCATTTTGGAGAATGATTTATTGCATATAATACATTGGACAAATAATTGAACAAATAAGACCTCGCACCGCTGACTTGATGCAGTGCGAGGTCTTTTCAACTAGTTCTGTCCGTAGTAGGCGTTTGCGCCATGCTTGCGCAGATAGTGCTTGTCAAGAAGTGTCTGCTGCATAGCACCAAGCTGAGGATTGATCATCATTGCGTGCCAGTCCATGAAGGCGACCTCCTCCATGACCACAGCGTTATGCACTGCGTTCATGGCATCGGTACCCCAGGCGAAGGGGCCGTGGCTGTAAACCACAACGCCGGGAATGTCGGCTGCTGACTTGCCCTTGAAGGCTTCGATTATCACTTTGCCGGTTTCCTTTTCGTACTCGCCCTTTATCTCCTCATCGGTCATGGGGCGGGTGCAGGGAATCTCTCCGTAGAAATAATCGGCATGGGTAGTGCCCATGGCGGGGATAGCCATACCTGCCTGCGCGAAGGTGGTAGCCCAGCGGGAATGGGTATGCACTACGCCGCCCAGAGAGGGGAATGCCTTGTACAGCTCCACATGGGTGGGGGTATCGCTGGAGGGCTTCCATTTGCCCTCGACCACCTTGCCGTCCAAGTCCACGACCACCATATCCTCAACGGTCATGCCGTCGTATTCCACGCCTGAGGGCTTGATTACTACCAGTCCGCTCTCACGGTCGATGCCGGAGACATTGCCCCAGGTGAATGTTACCAGTCCGTGTGCGGGCAGCAGCAGATTGGCAGCCAGCACCTGTTCTTTCAGTTTTTCAAGCATTTTACGCACCTCACATGGTTTCTACGGCAGCACGCTCTACGGCGAATGCCTTTACATAGCGGGCAAGGAAGGTGTTGAAGCCTTCGATGTCGGCGGGCTCAGCCATCAGGGTAACTGTCTTTGCGTCCTTGAATACGCGGTTGTCGAGGTAATCCTCCAGAGCCTCGTCGGACTGCTTATTGAGCATATATGCGCACAGCAGAGCCATGCCGTAGGGGCCGCCCTCGCCTGCGGTTTCCATGACGGAAACAGGTGCGCCCACAGCCGCGGAAAGCAGCCGCTGACCCACGCCGGGAGTCTTGAAGAAGCCGCCATGTCCGTACAGCTTATCTACCAGCACCTTCTCCTCGCCTGTCAGAATATCCAGACCGATTTTCAGGGTAGCCAGAGCGGAAAGCAGGTGGGTGCGCATGAAGTTGGCAAGGCTGAAGTCGCAGTTCTGCATACGGGCAAAGACCGGACGACCCTCATCAAGGTCGGTGACACCCTCGCCGGAGAAGTAGTTGTAGCTGAGGAGACCGCCGCAGTCGGGTGCGCCCTCCAGTGCCTTATTGAACAGCATGGTGTACAGTGCGCCCTTGTCCTGCGGTGCGCCAATGGCATCGGCAAACTGTGAGAAAAGGCCCACCCATGCGTTGATGTCGGAGGTGCAGTTGTTGCAGTGTACCATTGCGACAGGCAGACCTGCGGGAGTGGTCACCATGTCTATCTCTCTGTGTACGCCAAGGTCATGGTCGGAGACCAGCATGGCGAAGTCGGAGGTACCAGCGGACACGTTGCCGGTACGCACACGGACGGAATTGGTGGCGACCATGCCTGTACCCGCATCACCCTCACAGGGGGCAACGGGAACACCTGCCTGAAGCACACCTAAGGGATCGAGGAAGCGGGCTCCGCTCTCGGTCAGTGTGCCGCCGCTTGCGCCTGCGGGAAGCACCTTGGGCAGAATGTCGCGCAGCTTCCAATCAGCGTTGACCAGCGAGTCAAACTTATCAACCATCTTCTGGTCATAATCCAGCGCGGTGCTGTCGATGGGGAACATACCGCTGGCTTCGCCGATGCCCATGACCCTTTCGCCGGTAAGCTGCCAATGGACATAGCCTGCCAGTGTGGTGAGGAAATCTATATCCGAAACGTGCTTTTCGCCGTTGAGGATTGCCTGATAAAGATGGGCGATACTCCATCTCTGGGGGATATTGAAGCCAAAGAGGTCGGACAGCTTTTCTGCCGCCTCGCCAGTGATGGTGTTGCGCCATGTTCTGAACTCCGCAAGCTGCTTGCCGTCCTTGTCAAAGGGCAGATAACCATGCATCATAGCCGAAACACCTATTGCGCCAACAGTGGTCAGGTCGGTGCCGAACTTTGCCTTTACATCGGCGGCGAGGTCGGCGTAGCAGGCGCGCAGACCCTTATGCACCTCGTCCATGGGGTAGGTCCAGATGCCGTCGGTAAAGCGGTTTTCCCACTCGTAGCTGCCGGAAGCCACCGGCTGATACTGCTCGTCAACAAGCACTGCCTTTATGCGTGTTGAGCCCAGCTCTATGCCTATAACGGATTTTTTTAGCTCCATACAGTCCTCCTGTTTGTATTTTTGTGTTTATGTGATTGCTGTTTATTATTGTATATGAACCTTTTCGGCTTTCGGGGCACATGAAAGCACATTATTTCATTATGATTATAAATCAGCTGTATTGACGCTATATATATTGATATTGCTGCTTTTTTGTCAAAATTGATGAATGAGATATGCTGCTAGGAGCAATCCAGCCTCACGCACCAACCCTGTAGAATTGAAATTATATTGGGCGGGGTTGACCGTTGTGCTTCAATCGGCTATCATTAATTAATTGTTGAAAAGAGGTGATTGGGTTGACCATTGGCGAGGCAGTTAAGGAGCGCATACTGGAATTATGCCGCGAGCGTGATATTTCGGTGAACAAGCTGAGTACCCTGAGCGGTGTGACCCAGTCGACCGTCAACAACATCGTCAGCGGGCGCAACAACAGCACCACCGTATCCACCGTCAAGAAGCTTTGCGACGGACTGGAAATATCCATCATTGATTTTTTCAGCTCGCCGCTTTTCTCCGACCTTGAACAGGAGATCAACTGACAGCCGCCGGCGTACATATCGCTGACGGCTGTTTTTTCGCGTTTATTTGCGGCAGCTGTTTGCCTTTTCATAATGCGCGTGCATCATCAGGTAGGCTGCCATGGATTCGGCAGATGTTCCCACATCGACGAAATGGGGGCAGCCGCACACCTCATGGATTATGCCAAAGCTGTCAACATAGTTATCCATTGTGGCGCGCACTTTGTCGGCGCAAGGGGCGTAGGCTGCGTCCAGCCAGCCGCCGCATATGCCGCGGTAGATGAATGCCGCCATCATCATGGCCCCCGCGCCCTCGGCAAAGCTGTCGCTGTCGTCCAGAATATCGTGGAAGCGACCATCGGGAAGCTGATACCTGAACATGGCATCAAGGATATTTCTGCCCTGCCCGATCAATCTTTCCGCGATGTCATTTCTGCCGCTGCCGATACAGGTATCAATCACTCTGCCTATGCCAAGCAGCGCCCAGCCATTGCCTGTTGCCCACAGCTTTTTGCGCACGAAGCGTTTTGTGCCGGTGTCGTAGATATGATAGAGCAGCCCTGTGCTTTGGTCAATGAGATAGCTTATGTAACCCTCAATCTGGCGCAGTGCCTCCTCGCACTGACCCATCACCGCGAGGAAGGGCGGTGCCATGTAGACGGAATCCACCCACACCTGCCTTTCCGAAAAGCCCTCGTGGAAGGTGACCTCGTTGTGGCAGATTATGCCCTCATCGGTACGCGGGGCTTTATGAAGAAGATAATCGAGCATCTTCTCCGCTGCGTCACGGTACATCTCCCGACCGGTAAGCTCATACGCACGCCACACCGCCTCGCCGTTTGCCGCGGGGTCGGTGACGGCTATATTTTCGCCCGTAACCGCAAGCCGCCCGTCCTCCTGTTGCCTGAGCACCGCGTCATGCGCCATTGCCACTGCGGTGGTGGTGTCCCCCATCTCCCAAAGCACCTGTGCGCACACACCCTGCTCCCAAGGATAACGCTGCACGGCAAGCATGGCATTCCTGACAAGGCTTATCTTCTCATTCATTTATATTACTCCCGTCGCGTGGATTGTCTGTGGTATAATCTTCCTGCACGAATGTATATACATTATATCACAACGGCAGTCAAATTCAATTCTTTCGTTCTCAGCAGGACTGATATACCTTATATCGAAAAAAGCATATTGCGAAAACGCAATATGTTCCCCTATGCCGCAACAATATATTGTGGCTATTTTGTTAATTTTTCTAAACAATCAATTTTTTAGCTAAAAATCAGTTGAAGCAGAGATGAATTATTGCTATAATCTTTACAATCGGCGAAGATTGTCCGACGTTGTCACATCTGCCGGCATATTTTCGACCGCAGGAATTATCATGAGGTGAGCAGTAATGAAAATTTATTCTGTCTACGATCCCGAATTCAAGGCCTACGGTCAGATCGTGACCGGCATGGACGAGACGGTCAAGGAAATCCTTGCCGCTCTGGCTACCACTCCGCTGCCCGAGGGCACCGGCTATGTTCCCGAAGAGCCCGCTCTGCAGGAGCTTCCCGCTGCTATTGAGGTTTCCGAGCATCTGTACGGCGGTATGCCCGTTCAGCTCGGCTGGTGCAACGGTCACAACACCAAGCTCAACTGCCTTGAGTACCACCGCGACAGCGAGTTCAACCTCGGCACAGAGGATTTTATCCTTCTGCTTGCCCGTCAGGACGAGATTGAGGACGGCGTTCTTGATACCGCAAAGGTCAAGGCCTTCCGCGCTCCCGCAGGCGTGCTTGTTGAGTGCTACGCCACCACACTGCATTATGCCCCCTGCCACACCGATGCCGCAAAGGGCTTCCGCGTAATGGTTGCTCTGCCCAAGGGCACCAACACCGACAAACCTGAAATTGCCAACAAGGCCAACGAGGACAACCGTCTTTGGGCCTGCAACAAGTGGCTGCTTGCTCACCCCGAGTCCGGTGAGGCTGCACAGGGTGCATATGTCGGTCTGAGCGGTGAGAACATCGACATCGCAGGCATTATCTAATCTAAAGCATTATCTAATCAGCATAATCTAATATTTTTCACTTTACAAATCTATATTAAGGAGACAGCAACCTATGAAAAACATCCCCGAAGTAAAGCTCGGCATTATTGCCGTATCCCGCGACTGCTTCCCCATTGAGCTTTCCACCTCCCGCCGTCAGGCCATCGTAAAGGCTTATGGCGAAGGCATCTACGAGTGCCCCATCACCGTTGAGAACGAGAAGGACGCTCTGGCTGCTCTGGAAGACGTCAACAAGAACGGCGTCAACGCTCTGGTCGTATTCCTCGGCAACTTCGGTCCCGAGACTCCCGAGACTCTGCTCTGCCAGAAGTTCAACGGTCCCACCATGTACATCGCAGCCGCTGAGGGCGACGGCGACATGATCAACGGCCGCGGCGATGCTTACTGCGGCGTTCTCAACTGCTCCTACAACCTGGGTATGCGCCACCTGAAGGCTTATATCCCCGAGTATCCCGTCGGCACCGCTACCGAGTGCGCTGACATGATCCGTGAGTTCGTTCCCATCGCCCGCGCTATCGTTGGTCTCAAGAGCCTGAAGGTCATCACCTTCGGTCCCCGTCCTCAGGACTTCTTTGCCTGCAACGCTCCCATCAAGGGTCTGTATGAGCTGGGCATCGAGATCGAAGAGAACTCCGAGCTGGATCTGCTCGTTTCCTACAAGGCACACGCCGGCGACGCCAGAATCGCTGACATCTGCGCTGAAATGGCCGCTGAGATGGGCGAAGGCCGCTACTATCCCGAGATGCTGGAGAGAATGGCTCAGTTCGAGCTTACCCTCCTCGATTGGGCAGAGGCACACAAGGGCGCAAGAGACTACGTTGTCTTCGCCGACAAGTGCTGGCCTGCATTCCCCGAGAGCTTCGGCTTTGAGCCCTGCTATGTAAACTCCCGTCTGGCCGCAAAGGGTTATCCCGTAGCCTGCGAGGTTGACATCTACGGTGCTGTCAGCGAGTACATCGGTGCCTGCGTTTCCAACGACGCTGTTACCCTGCTCGACATCAACAACTCCGTTCCTCAGTACATCTACGATGAGGACATCAAGGGCAAGTTCGACTACGACCTCACCGATACCTTCAT
>SVPT01000024.1 GCA_015065695.1 Oscillospiraceae bacterium
CCATGAGGCTGGCGAGAAGAAGAGCAACGATCTTGGTGGCTTTGTTCTTCATTGTTTTTTTCCTCCAAACAGTAAAATATTTCATACCCCCGGATTGCCGCAAAGCTATCCGTGAATACAAACAAGGTTGAAAAGGAACGACCGGAGCAGGACTCAGTATTCCCTGATAGCGGAAGCGCGTCTGTTGACAAAGCAGTACGCCGCGCCCAGAGCAGAAACGAAGAGCAGAATAATGTAAAAAATATCAGCGGGCAGCATAAGCTCTGCGCGGTAGACAATAGCTGAGATGACTGAACTGATAAATGCGGCTCCGCTCAGCAGCATCGCCATCAACGAGCCGCCGTTTATACGGTTGTGGGTCTTTTCGGCATATTCGCGGGTCATTCGCTCGGGCGCACGGAGCAGTGTCCATATCCCCGCCGCCATCAGTGCGCCTGCAAGAATCGCAAAGCTCTGCGGCAGTATAACCCACATACAGCGGGCGCACCGCGTGTTGAGCGTTACGGAGATAATCTGGGCGATGCAGAAAAGCAGTCCGCCGACCACCAGTCTGGGTTTTGCTGAGGCAAGCTCCTCCGCACTGCCTGTAAAGCGGTAGTATGCGCCCCGGTAGACAACCTCTGTCTTGAGGACACCTTTCTTGTCGGGGATATTCTCAAGGCGGTAGTCACCGGCGTATTTGCGAAAAGACATAGAATCCCACCAAAATAAACTTAGCAATTAATAATCGCGACACAATTATACGATAAAATTTTATCAAACGCAAGTGTAATATGTGCTATTTTCAAAAAAATGCGAATAAATTGGGGCTGATTGCCCATGAAATATATTAAAAATTCCAAAGAAATACAATAAACCTACCGGTAATCCTCTTTTGCCGCATATAATCACAATGGCTATCCGTGCGCAAATCCAATCGGTTACATTGACATTGCGTCGCGGGCATACTATACTGAAAGCGCAAAAACAGCATATATAATCATAGTATATATAGCATGACAGGCATTATCATGGAGAATGTTTGACATTGCTGCCGAAAGTCCGCGGAATAACATGGCATCCGCGGAAGAATCGGGCGTCAGGGGAGGATAGCAAATGGAACTGTTCGATGTCTACACAATAGACCGACTGCCCACAGGGCGCACACTGGTGCGTGGTCAGCCTCAGCCGCAGGGCGATTACCGTATGGTGGTACACGTTTGCATCTTCAACAGCCGCGGCATGATGCTCATTCAGCAGCGTGCCAATAACAACCACGACTTTTCCGGAATGTGGGACGTTTCGGTCGGAGGAGGCGCGGCAGCGGGAGACAGCAGCCGCAGTGCCGCCCACCGCGAGCTTCTGGAAGAGCTTGGTCTGGACGTTTCCTTCGAGGAGCTTCGCCCGAGGCTTACAATCAACTTTGATGGAGGCTTCGATGACGTATATATAATAGAAAGAGAAGTTCAGCCCGAAGAAATCAGACTGCAGCAGGAAGAGGTGCAGGCAGCGCGCTGGGCAACCCGTGAGGAAATCCTGCAGATGATAGACGAGGGCACATTCATTCCCTACCATAAGGGTCTGATAGAGCTGCTTTTCGCCCTCAGACATGAGCCCGGTGCGTGGTTTCGCAATGCCGATGGCGCAATAAACGGGAAAAGATAAAATATTCTCAAATTTCTCTTGACATAGTGAAAAAACGTGCTATAATAGTTGAGCGGTTGTGAGGAATACCAAACAGCCCGCAACAAAAGAATGCGCTTGTAGCTCAGCTGGATAGAGTGTTTGGCTACGAACCAAAAGGTCAGGGGTTCGAGTCCCTTCAAGCGCGCCAAGAAAAGCCCTGTTTGTCGCAAGACAAACAGGGCTTTTTGCATACCGCTCACCCCAAAGCAGTGATAAACCCATCAACACCCCACCCGAAACATTGACTAAATATTCCCCGCAGTGTATAATTAATTTAAGCACTTCGCACTTTCGGAAGGGAGCGTTGTTATGTCCAAGTATTTTGGCTTTGAGCCGTATGTCGGCGACCAGCCCTTTGTATTCATCAGCTACAAGTCTGAGGAATCCGACACTGCCGCCGTGTATGCGCAGTATCTGAAGGACAATGGAATAAACGTGTATTACGATGCCGCACTTCAGCCCGGTATGGACTGGGCAAAGAAGCTGCTTGATACCATCGGTCAGCCCAACTGCATGGGTCTTGTCCTGATGGTTTCCGTCCGCTCGCTGGAAAGCCAGCCCGTCATTGACGAGGTAAAGAAGGCGCACTACTCTCATAAGTCGGTTCTGGCGGTGTATATCGAGAATGTGCCCGCCCTTGTGGAGCCTATGAAAACATACCTCTCAGGCACTCACTCGGTTTTTGCGTGGACGCTTCCCGAGGAGGAGGCAAAGAAGCAGGTGCTTACAGGCGCAGTCAATCTGCTTTCCGGCGACAAGACACCTGTCGCCTCATCAGCCCTCGCCGACGAGCTTTGTAAAACTGCGCAGTTCTTCCTGATAAACGCCCGCAGGTCGAAGAGTGACGATGATATTGCCTCCGCACAGAAGCAATACCGCCTGATGACCGAGCAGTACCCCACCGACTACCGCGGCTGGCTTGGTCTGGCTGTGTGCGAGTGTATGCTGAACATCAGCAGTATCGAAGATGCCTCGGAGCGGCTCGGCAACGCCGCAAAGTATTATTCCTATGTCGTTTCCGCCGGCTGTGATGCCGCCGCCTCGCCGGAATACACCCACGCCAAAAGCGAGCTGTGGCGCAAAATTCTCGCGATGATAAGCAGCGGCATGGAAGAATGTACCACTCTGGAGAGCGCGCAGAAATTCCGCACCACCGTGCTTCTCCTCAACCACCGCTTCGGTCACACCACCCCCGAAATCGAGCAGCAGTATAATGCCTTGCTGGCGCAGATAGACGAAGCGATAACCCGATACGAAAAGGCAAGAGATGATGCTAAAAAAGCGAGAGATGATGCTGAAATCGCCAAACTCTTCGCATGGCGAGGAATAACTACTACCGAGGTTGAATTGGCTGGTGTCAAGTCGAAGACTGAATTGACAGGCGATTTGGCTATACCTAAAATAGTCAACGGACGTTTTGTCCGTGCTATAGGAAATTCCGCTTTCTGGTATTGCACCGGCTTAACTTCCATCACTATACCCGATAGCGTTAAAAGTATTGGGGATTCTGCTTTCAGTGGTTGCACCGGCTTGAAATCCGTCACCATACACAACAGCGTTACAAGTATTGGGAATTTTGCTTTCGAGGGTTGCACAAGCTTGACTTCCATCACCATACCTGACAGCGTTACAAGTATTGGTGTTGGTGTTTTCTCTAGTTGCATGGGCTTAACGTCTATAACCATAGCCAACAGTAATAAATCATACTGTGATATTCATGGAGTGCTGTTTAACAGAGATAAAACCGAACTGCTTGCTTATCCCAATGCTTATAGTAAAGAATACACCATCCCTGACAGCGTTAAATGCATTGGGAAATATGCTTTCGAGTGTTGCACAAGCTTGACTTCCATCACCATACCCGACAGCGTTACAAGTATCAATTGGGGTGCTTTCGAGGGTTGCACAAGCTTGACTTCCATCATCATACCCGACAGCGTAACAAGCATTGGTGAAGATGCTTTCTATGGCTGCACCAACTTAACTTCAATCACCATAAATAACGCAAAAACCTCAATTCATTCGTGGGCTTTCCATGATTGCCCCAACCTGACAATCTACAGCACAGGCGGATTTTTCTCCCCTGTGAGAAAGTACGCCAGAAGGAATCGGGTAAAGTACAAGAAAATCAAGTAAGCCAAACCGCAAAGGAGTACCCATGACCGTCATCCAAATCACCACCCTCCTGAAAGACAAGCTGTACCAGCAAGGCTTTGAGTACGGCTTCTATCTCAACGGGCAGAAGTATAGGCCCGATATGTCCGGCGGGTTTGACCGCAGGTACTACCACCTCTCCCGGACCATATACATCGTGCAAAGCCCCGCCGATACGGAAAGAGAGAAAATCGGCACCTGCATAGATACCGTCGTGCTGATGAAAAGCCTGCTGAACGGCATCGCAGTGCCCTGCAAAATATGGCTGCTGCACGAGAAAGCAAGGAACAAAATGCACACCATTCTCACCTTCTCCGCCGAGGGCAAAACGGTCTATCTGGAGCTTACGCCCCAGTCCAACAAGCCGTGGTACGGCAAGGAAATCCTCTACGGCAGCGAGAGTGAGCTGATAGCCGAATATCAGGGCAAAGGTTGTGATGTTATTGACGTAACGGAGGAAATCGTCATCGGTGAGCCTCCTCGCTTCCTGCTTTCACGTCTGCAGGAGAAGTAAATCTCACAAAAACAAAGCCTTGGGCTACGCATCTGCGCAAAGCCCAAGGCTTTTTCTATACTCAAAAAAATGGGAAAGACACAAGCAGCCTCTATTCATAGCACCGCTCGACCATCTCCAGAAGCTGCTCCTTGGTCAGTCCAAGCTGCTTGTAGTATTGGATTTCCTGCATCAGCTTGTCAAATGCCATGCTCTCGCGGCGGGTGTCCAGCTCTTCGCTGTGCAGTGGGGCAACAAAGCACCCCCGCCCGACCATCGTGTAAATCAGACCGGCACGCTCCAGCTCCTCCCACGCCTGCTTGACGGGGATTACGCTCACCCGCAGCTCCTTTGCAACGGTGCGTATGGGCGGCAGTGCGCTGTCGCCCTCCAGCTCACCGCTGAGAATCTGTGCGGAAACCTGCTCGTATAGCTGCTTGTAGATGGGCGGTGCGCCCGATACGGTGGATATAGTCAGCTTCATAGGCTTATAAATCCACCTTCTCGAAGTTGCGCACAGACCTGCGGCAGGTCAGCACCATGCCAAGGATAAAGATGACCAGTCCGACAATCAGCACAGGAAGCTGCGCTATCATGCCCTCAGGAGAGGTTGCGTCAAGATAAGCTCCGATGCCGGGGAAGAATACCAGTGCAATGGCTGCCCCGATGAAGAGGAATACCACAATGCAGGGGACGAGGAAATTCAGCTTGTAGGCGGTTTTGTAGAAGCGGGGAATAAACAGCCCGTTGAATATCGCGAACATAACAAAGGTCAGCCCGAAGAATGCCACGTTGCAGTCGGCAAGGGGGCAGGGACCGTACAGGGCGCGGTTGAGAAAGGAGAAAGGCACAGCGATAATGACCGCCAGCAGCTCGAATATCGCGCAGACCGTGCAGCGTGCCTTTACCATGTCAGCCTTGCTGACAGGCAGCAGCGCAGTGAAGAGAATGTCACGGTTTTCCCGCCCATTGAGGAAGTAGAAGAAAAGCGACAGCGTGGTGTAGAAGAATGCAACGTAATAGGGATAGTTGGGTATCAGAAGCATCGCGCCGAAGGCGAGAAAGATAAAGCAGGTGGGGTGTGCCGCCAGCTTGAATTCCTTGTAAATAAGTGCTTTCATTGTGTAACCGTCCTTTCCGTCAGTCCTTTTCCAGATGCAGCATGATGTCTTCCAGATTGGCAGGGGAGACCTCCAGCCCTGCGGCTGCCGCAGCTTCGGCATCGTCACTGCGCACAAGGGCATCAAAGCCAAACTTGTTGGTGCGGCAGCCCACCAGCAGCTTTGCAATATCCGCGTCAGGCTTGCCGCCCCCCTTGACCATGCGCCAGCTTTCCAGCAGTGCGCCGTGCTCCATGGAGCAGACAATGCGCCCGTCCTTGAGGTAGGTGATGTAGTCGGCGCATTTCTCAAGGTCGGAGGTAATGTGGGTGGAGAAGAGTATGCTGCGGGTGCCGTCCTCGATGATGCTCTGGAAAAGCTCCATCAGCTCATCGCGGGAGATGGGGTCAAGTCCGCTGGTGGGCTCGTCAAGAATGAGCAGACGTGCGCCGTGGGAAAGTGCCAGCGCAAGGGAATACTTGACCCGCATACCGCTGGAAAGCTGCTCCACCGTCTTGCTCTCGTCCAGCTCAAACCGCTCCAGACAGCGGCGATATTCCGCATCGTCCCACTGCTCGTAAAATCTCCTGTAAACGTCGGTGATTGCGCTCAGCTTCTTCTTGGGGTAGTGGTCAAATTCACCGAATACCACGCCTATCTGCTGGCGGCAGGCACGCTCGTTTTTCTGGAAGTCCATGCCGCACATCTGCACAGTGCCGCCATCGGGATGCACCAGCCCCAGCATGGTCTTAAGGGTAGTGGTCTTGCCCGCGCCGTTGCGCCCGATGAAGCCCATGATGTACCCTTCCTCCAGCGCGAAGCTGACGTTGTCCAGTGTAAAGCCGTCATAACGCTTGGTCAGTCCTTCAAGTCTGAGAAGTTCCATTGTTTTCCTCCTTATGCCCTTTGTCCTGCTCATCACAGACAGTGTGTATCTTCCGTGTGAGGTGTTATATTGTGTATATTCAATATAACAATTTCTCCTCGCCATGTCAATAGCAAAATTCCGGAAACTTCACTCGTGTAAAAAGCAAGCCGGTCAACCAACAAGGTTGACCGGCTTGTGGGGGTATTGGGGTTATTCAATATCTGCGGGGATTTCCTCAGCTATCTCAAGCTGTTCACTCTCAGCGCAAGCAATCTCGGCAGGGTCATCGGCTTCTTCTGCCGGCTTCTCACACTCTGCCTCGGCAAGGGGCAGGGCGATAATAGCCTTGAACAGGTCGCCGTCAATTTCCAGACGGAAGATGCCGCCCTGAAGCTCGGTCAGGCTGCGTGCAATGGTCAGACCCAGACCGCTGCCGTCGGTGGTGCGGGATTTGTCGCCGCGCACAAACCGCTCCATCAGCTCATCGGCTGTGATATTCAGCGGCTGGCTGGAGGTGTTGCGGAAGCTGATGACCGCTTGCCCGTCGCGGGCGACTGCGTCAATGTAAAGCCTTGTGTAGGGCTGTGCGTACTTGCAGGTGTTGGAGAGGAGATTATCAAACACGCGCCACAGCAGGTTGCCGTCAGCGGTGGCATACAGACCCTCCTCGGGGCAGTTGAGCACCGCCTCTACGTTGTGTGCGGCAAGGCGGTCGCTGTATTCGCTCAGCGCCTGACCCATGATTTCACGGACGTTTACGGTGCGGAGTACGGCGTGTATGCAGCCGCTTGATGCCTTGGAGGCCTCAACCAGATCCTCCACCAGATGCTTGAGCCGCACCGCCTGACGGTCCAGTACACCGATATATTCCTCGGCGGTGGGGTTGTCAATGTGCTGACCCTTGAGCAGACCGACGTAATTTACAATGGAGGTCAGCGGGGTCTTAAGGTCGTGGGATACGTTGGTGATAAGGTCGGTGCGCATACGCTCGCTGCGAAGCTGCTGCTCCACCGCCCTGCTGACTCCGTCACCAAGCGCGTTGATATTCTCGCTGTGTGTGCGCAGCACTGTCGGCAGACCGGCAGTGTCAATGCTCACGCTGTCGCCCGAGGCAAGGCGTGCGGTTTTGTTTACCACCTCGCCCCAGTTGGAGGCAATGATGCACAGCCAAAGGAATATGGCAATGTCAACGGTGAACATGACGATGAGGAAAACAGGAGAAGCGGTTGCAAGCAGCGCGAAAATGCCGTTGAGAAGAAGGATAAGTGCCGCAGGCACAATGATGCGCCAGCTTGCGGACCAGTTCTTCGCCATGCGGCGGTAGAAGTTCACCACGCCGTATGTCAGGGTGGTCTTCCACCACTCGCCGCACTTGAAGCGTCTTATCAGCGAGAGCAGCATGAGCAGACCGGCAACGGCACAGGCGGGCAGTGCAAAGAATATCAGTGCCCAGTCCTCTCCATCGAACAAACCGGAGTACAGCGTAGCAATGGCAGCAACCACTGCCGCACAGAGGGCGAAGTATATCAGCAGCGGTATGCGCTCAAAGAAGCCGCGCACAGGCTTGTCATTACCCTTCTTCCAGCCAACAGCGCAGCAGAGGAAGATAAACGCAAGGACGGATATGATGAGGGACAGCAGCGCAGTCCAGATGACGTCGTAGCGATGCTTGAAGGCAAAGGCACCCAGCTTTTGTCGTGTGGTGAAGCTGTCAAGGTTTCCGAGGGTTATTGCCTGCCCGGTCATGGCGGGGTTTACTGCAGCCCTGATGGTGTAGCAATCGGTGGGCGCAATGGTTTTCCATTCGTAGCGAATCTGATCCTGGTAATCATTATACAGTCCGCTCCACCACCACTGCCACGGTGAGCCGTTATCGGCGGCTTCAACGGCTGCAATCACATCGACCATATCACTTTCGGACACCGAAATATCGCTTTCGCTGACCAGCTTCGCATACATCTCTGCAGACTCTATGCCATGGTGGTAGGCAAGCCATTCATCGAAGCTCTCGATGTCGTTTTCCTCTGCGGACAGCCACTCATCGCTGTGGTAGGCGTAGTATGTGATTTCGTAGTCGGGGTCGTAGGGGTCAGAGTCCAGATGGTAATAGATGTACCCGCCGTCGGGCTCGACCGCGTAGTAGTAGCTGTAGTCGTGTACAAACTGCGGAGAAACAGTCTCGTAGTTTTTCAGAATCACAGCTCCACCGGAGTCAATCACCTTGATGGCGATGGGGCAGTCAGCCTCGTTGTATTTTTCGATAAACTTCTGCTGGCGGTCGCTGCCTGCGTCAAAGAGGTCGCTTTCGCTGACAGTGTGGAAGCCGTCCTCCATCATCATGCGCACCTCGTCGGCAACCATATCGCGCATCAGACTGCTCTGCTCAAAGCTGTCAACGGTGTAGAAGTCGCTTTCCTCTGCAAGGGCAATGCCGACATAGCCGCAGAGTAAAACCAGTGCCGCGCATACTATCGTGGCAAACCCTGCCGCAGCTTTGGCGACTGTGCTTGTGCGAAGCTTTTTCATCAATATCAGTTCCTTTCGATTTTGTACCCCTGCCCCCATACGACCTTCAGCCATCGCGGCTGGGCAGGGTTGATTTCCAGCTTTTCCCTAAGGTGCCGAATGTGTACCGCAACGGTGCTTTCCGAGCCGAGAGCAGTGTCGTGCCACACACGCTCGTATATCTCCCGCGAGGAGAATACCCGCCCCGGGGACTGCATCAGCAGCTTGAGAATGCTGTACTCAATGGGCGTGAGGGCTACCGGCTGACCGTCCAGCGTTACAGCTTTCTCGCTGTCGTTGAGTACAATGCCACCGATTACAATGCTGTCGCTGCCTCCCTGCACGCCGCCCAGGGAGGTGTACCTGCGCAGCGCGGAGCGTACCCGCGCCACAACCTCCACCGGATTAAAGGGCTTGGTGACATAGTCGTCCGCTCCCACGTTAAGCCCGAGAACCTTGTCGGTGTCCTCGCTCTTCGCGGTGAGCAGTATAATAGGTATATTGCTTATCTCCCGTATCTTTACCGTTGCGGCAATGCCGTCCATGACCGGCATCATCACGTCCATCAGCACCAGCTGGGCGCCGCCGCCGCGGACGATGTCCAGTGCCTGCTGACCGTCGTATGCCTCACGGGTGGAGTACCCCTCGGCAGTAAGATAAATCCTGAGGGCTGAAACGATGTCGCGATCGTCGTCACAGATGAGTATTGTATACATTAGCTCGACCTCCGAAGAAATAATAACACATACAGCCATTAAGAAAAAAGGAGCTAAATCTTTAAGATTCTATTACGATTCATAAAAGAACATTGTGCGTGTCATTTATTTTAGCATATATTGTGGCTGAATACACCCGAATAATGCAAATATTGACATTTTAAGCCATAGTGTGGTATAATGACAAGACAGTGAAGAAATTGAAATGTATATAAACAAAAACAGCATTGTCAGGACAGAGAAAATATGCCCTTTGTACAATATGTGAAAGGCAGTGAATGCCATGAGTGAGAACAGAGAGAGCGTAAAACAGGATATAGCATATTCGGTAATGATGCTGGTCTACTTCAAGGCAGATCCGCAGGAGTTTGATCAGGCCATACAGAGCATGATGGAGCAGACCCTGCCGCCGGACGAATTTGTTCTGGTGTGCGATGGTCCCATCGGTGAGCCGCTGGAAGCGGTCATAAGAAAATACGAGCAGCTTTACCCCCAGAAGTTCAACGTCATACGCATAGAGATGAAGATAGGCATAGGACCCTGCGCCAACCGTGCCCTCAACGAGTGCCGCAACGAGATTGTTGTGCGCATGGACGCCGATGACATCTCCGTGCCCAACCGCTGTGAGCTGGAAATCGCGGAATTTCTCGCCGACCCGGAGCTGGACATCGTGGGCGGCTACATCGTGGAGTTTGAGGGCGATGACGAGAAGAACGGTCTGCTCCGCGAAGTACCGCTGGAGCATGACGAGCTGCTTAAGTATGCCCGCCGCCGAATCCCCTTCAATAACGTAACCGTAGCCATGCGCCGTGACCGTGCGCTGGCTGTGGGCGGCTTCTTCTCCCTTGCACGCGGCGAGGACTACGAGATGTACTGCCGTATGCTGATAAACGGAGCCAAGGGCAAGAATATCCCCAAGGTGCTGGTGCGCTGCCGTGTCAACGAGGACGCCTACGCCCGCCGCCGTCAGTGGAGCCATACCAGCAGCCTTATCAACGTGCGCTGGCAGCTTTACAAGCGGGGCTTCTCCAGCTTCATAGATTTCCTTGTAATGTCCTGCTCCCACATTGCAATAATGCTGCTGCCCACAGGCTTTACCAAGTGGCTCTATTCCAGACATCTGCGCAAGAAAGCAGACGGAGAAACCAATCAATAATTGTAATGTACAGAAAAAATCGTGCCCGCAGAAAGAGCGTTGCTGTTCTTTCCGCGGGCACGTTGTCGTTTGTGGGTTTTCTATTCCTGTGCGGCTGCTGCTTCCAGTGCTGCCGCAATAACCTTGTCCATGTCGTAATACTTGTACTGCCCCAGTCTGCCGCCGAAAATCACATCGGGGCGGGTCTTTGCCAGCTCTTCATACTGGGCATAAAGACTGCCGTTGCGCTCGTCGTTGATGGGATAATATGGCTCGTCGCCCTGCTGCCATGTCTTGGGGTATTCCCTTGTGATGACGGTGTCGGGCTGCTTGCCGAATTCAAAATGCTTATGCTCGATTATGCGGGTGTAGGGAATCTCACGCTCGGTGTAGTTGACCACCGCGTTGCCCTGATAGTTGTCACAGTCGAGATGCTCGGTCTCAAAGCGCAGGGAGCGGTATTCCAGTGCCCCCAGCCGATAGTCAAAGAACTGGTCGATCATGCCGGTGAAGAGGGTCTTGCGGGCAATGTCGGGCTGCTCTTTGATAAGGTCAAAGTAATCCACGCCCAGACGCACCTCGATGCCCTCCAGAATACGCTCCACCATGCGGGTATAGCCGCCGATGGGAATGCCCTGCCAGCGGTCGTTGAAGTAGTTATTGTCGTAGGTAAAGCGCAAAGGCAGCCTGCGGATGATAAAGGCGGGCAGCTCACGGCAGTCACGCCCCCACTGCTTCTCGGTGTAGCCCTTGACCAGCTTTTCGTAGACATCTCTGCCTACGAGGGAGAGTGCCTGCTCCTCAAGATTCTGCGGCTCGGTGATGCCCAGCTCGGCAATCTGTGCGGCGATTATCTCCTTTGCCTCCGCAGGGGTGCGTATGCCCCACATACGGGAGAAGGTGTTCATGTTGAAGGGCATATTGTACAGCTCATCGCGGTACACCGCCACAGGGGAGTTGATGTAGTTGTTGAACTCAGCGAACTGATTGACATAGTCCCAGATTCGCTTGTCGGAGGTGTGGAAGATGTGCGCGCCGTAGCGGTGGACATTGATGCCGCCGCAGTCCTCGGTGTAGATGTTTCCGGCAATATGCTCACGCTTGTCAATGACAAGGCAGTGCTTGCCGCGCAGCTTCATCTCACGGGCGAATACCGCGCCGAAAAGACCTGCGCCCACTATAAGATAATCATACATTGCTCATATCCTCCTTGATTGGTCCGTGCAAGCCCTGCGAATGTGTTATTTCTTCAGATTGGGCTTTTTCTTGACGGTCAGCAGCAGTGCAAACTGCTCATACAGCCGGTCGTCCTCCACGTCAAAGGTCAGCCACTTGCCGTCGTGCAGCGATTCGGTGGCATCGTACTTTTCGCGTATCTCCGCAGAGAATTCCTCTGCCCGGGCTTCGTAACGCGCCCGCTCGTCCTTGCCGAGGATTATCCACACCCCAAGCTGATTGGGACGCAGATACATGGTGCAGAGGGACTTGCCGCTGCGCTTGTAGCGCACGCAGGCGGTGCCGTATTTGCCGCCCTTGCTCCATTCGGGCAGGAAGGTGTAGCTGCCCGTGATAAAGCCGTCCAGCTTTCGGTACAGGGCAAAGCAGTCTTCGCCCAGCAGTGCTTTTATTTCTTCGGTAGATAATTCCATGGTCGCCTCTAAACAAATATTATGCCGGCTTTATTCAAGCCCCAGATACTTCCGCCAATGCTCCTCGGAGCACATTGCTTCCCGCCGCTCACGGTACTGTGCGCTTACCCTGCCAAGCTGCTTTTTGAGCAGTCTGACAGTGCTGCGGTACTGCTTCAGGCAGCGCAGAATCTCCTTGCGGTCACGCTCGGTCTGGAAGCCCCTGCCTGTGGCATCGCTGTGTATTATCCTGCCGCTGCGGAAGTAATCGTAAACAGGGGTGGGCTGCGTGGCAAGGGTCACGCTCTCTTTTTTGGGCAGGGAAAGCCCGCCAAACAGCACTGTGGTCAGCAGGGAAAGTAAAAGCTTCCGCCGTGTGCCGCTCGCAGGGGTCTCCGCCTTGCCGCTGAAACGCTGCATACGCTGCGCCTCAAGCTGCATTTCAAGGTCAGGCAGGTCAGCGGCGGCAGGCAGCTCACGCACATCGCAGCAGACGTAGTTCATCGCCGCCACACGCTTGTGCAGCTCTTCTCCGTCCTGCTCAAGGAACCACTCAGGACCTCGCAGTGCATCGGCAATGCCGGCAAGATTCATCTCTATATAATTGTATCTGTGGGAGAACAGATTGCGTAGAAACCATTTGGAAAGGAAGCGTTTGACGCTGCGCAGACAGGTGCCGCTTTCGTGCAGTGCGTTGGTGATGATAAGATTGCGCAGGTCATAGTATTCTGAAATGCCGGAAAGCTTGCGCTCAAAGGCCTCGTGCCACACGCATATACCGCTGACGGTGACAAACCTGCCGCCCAGCCGCAGTCCGTATTCCACATCGTCCCTGTGCAGGAAGAAGGGCATAGGCAGTCCTATCTTCTTAACCTGCTGCACAGGTATGCAGGTAAACCACCAGCCGGAGTAGTCAATCAGCTCAAAGCGGTCGTTGTCCTTCAGCAGGGAATCCACAGGGCGCAGGTCAAGGTCGTGACCCAGTACGTCAATGCGTCCCTCCGACCAGCGTGCGCCAGCCTCGTACTGAATCCAGGGGAGATGCTCGTTGAGCAGTGCGCCTGCGATGGTCAGGTCGCGGTGCTCAGGGCGCAGCAGCCTCAGGAATGCCAGCGTGCGCTCCAGCACCTCCGGCAGAATGACGGCATCGTCGTCCATCAGGAGAATGTGCGTCGCCTTGCTTTCCCTTGCCATAATCTCCATTATTCCACGGGTAAAGCCGCCTGAGCCGCCGGTGTTTCTGTTGGGCAGAACGTGTACCTGCCCTCCGCTGAGGGCATCTGCGTCCAGTGTGTTTCCGTTGTCGATGATGTAAACGCTCAGGCGGTCCTTCAGGGGAGAGGCATCGTTTTCCAGAATACCGCTGCGTATTGCGCTGAGGTTGCGCTCAACGTACATCTCCCGCCGGCAGGTGCATATATCTGCCGCAATGTGAATGTCCGCAGCGCTGTCGTTATCATCGCACACATACTGCGCCAGCAGAAGCTCCGCATCGCCATAGGGCGCGGAAAGCTCAAAGGCGTATATGCGGCTGCCCTCAAGGGTGCCGAAGTCCAGCGTGTGTTCGGTGGTATCGTCCCCGCCGATGTCCTCGGCGAGTATGTCCCGATAGAGGCACTGCCCATTTCTTTCCTCGACGCTGAAGAGCCGCACAGCGGCACGTCCGCGCAGATGCAGACGCAGCTTCAGCCCCGAAAGGACGGTGTAGCGCAGCCATTTTGAGGCAAAGAACGCACCGAAGTAGGTGTCGGTGGTAAAGACCGCGCCGCTTTGCAGCAAAAGAGAATGCTCCCCAAGGCGCTGCACCCTGCCCTTTGTCGTGCGCAGGAACATATCAAAGGGCAGACTGCCCTCCGCAGGAGGAAACGATACTGTTTGTAGCAGCATAGTTATTTTCCTTCCATATATGCGTCACACACCGACTGTACCTCGCCCATCTGACGGATAACGCCCTTGTCAATCCAGATAGCGTGGGTACAGAGGTTGCGGACGGTGGCGATGTCGTGGGAGACGTAGAGCAGCGTAGTGCCGCCAGCCATCATCTCCGCCATTCGTGCCTGACATTTCTGCTTGAACTTGTAGTCACCCACCGAGAGAATCTCGTCCACGATGAGAATGTCGGGATAGACCATGGTGGCGACAGAGAAGCCGAGGCGTGCCTTCATGCCGGAGGAGAAATTCTTGATGGGGGAATCAAGGAAGTCCCACAGCTCGGCAAAGTCCACTATCTCGCTGAAATGTTCGTCCATGTATTTCTTGCTGTGACCCAGCACAGTGCCGTTGAGGTATATGTTCTCCCTAGCGGTAAGGTTGGGGTCAAAGCCTGCGCCCAGCTCGATGAGCGGGGCAATGTTTCCATTGATCTGTATTGTGCCGGTGTAGGGACGCAGAATGCCGCTGATGGCCTTGAGAATGGTGGATTTGCCCGAGCCGTTGGTGCCCACCAGTGCCCATGCCTCGCCGCGCTTTATGTCAAAGCTGACGTCCTTTACCGCGAGAAATTCCTGAAACATGAGCTGCCGCTTGAGCAGCTTGATGACGTATTCCTTCAGGTTGTCCACCTTTTCGGTAGCCATGTTGAAGCGTATGGTAACGTGGTCAACCCTTATGGCAATGTCGTCGGGAAGAGGAGGAAGATTCTTGCTTGAGGAGAGGTTGCTGTTGTTGGTGTTCAAGTCTGCCGCCTCCTTTTAGATGTAGAGTATAAAGTCGTTCTGCTTGCGGGCGAAGAAGTAGGAACCGATCAGCATCATGGCTACAGCCGCGCCGCACCCCGCAAGCACCATCTTCCAGCCGGGGAAGGTGTTGTACAGCACCACCGCACGGAACTGGCTGATGTAGAAGAGCATGGGATTGCAGTATTTTACAACAATCTGCAGCTTCTCCGGCAGCATGGTCTCCTTGTAGAAGATGGGGGTAAGGTAGAGCCATGCGGTTGTCACAACGGTGTAGATGTACTGAATGTCGCGGAAGAATACATTGGCCTGTGCAAGGAAAAGACCTAGCCCCAGACAGAAGAAGTAAAGCTGAATCAGTACAAAGGGGAAGAGCAGGAAGTGGAGGGAGAACTTCACCCGGAATACGAGCATAACCACCACCAGCGCGCCCATGGAGAAGACAAGATCAATCAGACCGCTGGTTATCTTGGAGATGGTGAATATGTACTTCGGCAAATACACCTTCTTGATAAGCTCACGGCTGTCCAGAATGGAGTGGATAGCCATGTGGGTGGACTGGTTCATGTAGTTGAACAGTATCTGACCGGAAAGCAGATAAACGGGATAGCTTACCGTGTCGTTTTCAAAGCCTCGTCTGAACAGATGGGAGAAAACCAGAGCCTGCACCGACATTATCAGCAGCGGGCTGAGTATGCTCCACAGGTAGCCGAGGAAGCTGCGGCGGTATTTCAGCTTAAGGTCACGGGAAACCAGCTGAATCAGCAGGTCCTTGTACCGAATAAGCTCTTTGAACGGGTTGGTTAATCGCTGAATCAAAGTACCTGTCAAAATATAATCACTCCCGAAAATAATCAATGGTCACGCAATGGTCACGACCGCGTGGGTCACTTCTTCAGCATCCATACCGCACAGGTGGCAAGGGGGAAGAGCAGATAGCGCGACCTTCTCAGCCAGCGTACTGCGGCGTTGGTGTTTGCGTGGTATACGTTGGGGTATTTTTCCAGCAGCATGGCGTCCAGCTCCATCATCTTCTGCCTCATTCCCGAGCCAAAGGGGAAGCTGAGATATATCTGGTGCTGCATGGCAACCGGCTCGGCGATGCACCGCTCAACGTAGCGCAGCACAGCAGGGGAAGCTCCCTCCGCGTACAGACGGTCAAGGAAAGCGAGTAGCGAGCTGAGTACATCAAGGTGGTTGCGGATATTCTTGCGCAGACTGGTCAGGCTGACGCTCTGCCCGCCCAGACCCAGCCTGTACATATAGACAGGCGCATCGGTCAGGCATACCGTCTCAACGTAGGGAATGGGGTAGAGAATGTATTCCATGTCCACATAGAAGCGGTTTTCGTCAATGACGATGTTATGCTCCTGAAGTATAGACGTGCGGAAGGTGACCGAGTGCATACGCACCAGCAGATGGTCGGAAACCTTGTCGAAGCGGTGGCAGCCCTCGATGGAGCTGTTGTCAATGATAGGACTGCGCCGCTCGGTGGTCTCCAGCGTTTCTGCGGAAACACAGCAGAAGTCGGCGGCTATCATGTCCGCGTCAACGGTGCGCAGCAGCTTGAGGTAGCGGATAAAGTGCTGGGGCTCAACCCAGTCATCGCCGTCCACCACCTTGAAATACTTGCCGCGTGCGTGCTTTATGCCGGTGTTTATGCCCGAGCCGTGACCGCCGTTTTCCTTGGAGATAACACGGAAGCAGTCGGGAAAACGCTTCTCAAAGCGGAGGGCGGCAGCCTCGGTGCCGTCGGTTGAGCCGTCGTTTACCACAATGACCTCAAGGTCACGGGGGACGCCTGCGCCGATGAAGCTTTCAAGGCAGTGGGGCAGGAAATCCTGAATATTGTATGCGGGAACGACCACCGTCAATATCTTCTCAAATTCTTCCAACGGTAATTACCCCCTTCTCGTAAGATTAATATAGATTTGTTAAGCGTACATTACAAATACTTGCGGGCACAGGCTACTTGCGTCCGCCGAAGATAAAGCCCCATGCGAGGCGAATGGTGTAGCCCAGCCCGTATTCACGCAGGCACCGTTTTGCGCCGCGCAGCTTGCGCATCACGCGGCTGGAAAGGCTTTCGCGGTGTACTGTGCCGTCGTTGGAGACGGCCTTTTTCGCGCCTGCGGTCTTGGGCTCAGGCTGCGCGATAGCCGCCTGCCAGCGGGTGTAGATGTAATCCTCCACAGGATTTTCCATAATCTCAACGCACTGGCGGTACTGGCGCAGATTCTTGGAGGTGTACAGCTCCTCCTCGCCGGCAACAATGCCGAGGTCGGGCAGGAAACGCTCACGCAGCTCGGCGTACAGCTTCATAAAGGAGGGCTTGTGGGAGGAAAGGGTGTTGAAGTGCCACATGGACAGGTTGACCGCCCAGTTTTTGAAGCTGCGCTCCACCGCCTTGAAGATGCCGCGCTCGGTCAGTCCGTCACGCAGGGCGGCAAGGGCGTAGTAGAAGCAGTCGCAGTTGTTGTGGCGGGACTGGGAGATGGAGGTCTTGCGTGCCAGTCGCTGGTGGATAAGCACGTCGTTGATGACGGTGACCTTCTCCGCACAGGCGAGGGAGAGGAATACGAAGGTCATGTCGTTGGTGGCTTTCAGGTTAAGGAATTCCAGCTTGTTTTCCTTCACGAAAGATGTGAGATACAGCTTGTCCCATGCCCAGCCCTGACAGAAGTTGAAGATGCAGTCGGGCATATCGGTGCGGCAGCAGAAGGGGTCGTGGTCGGGCAGCAGGGTGCTGTCCACGCTCCATGAGATGGGGCTGACCTTGCCGGTGGCATCGTCAAAGCCGTCGCACTTGCACATGGTGATGTCTGCACCCACCGCCTCTGCGCGGGCAAGCAGCTTCTCCAGCATGTGCGGGTCAAAGCGGTCGTCGCAGTCGAGGATGGAGAGATACTTGCCGCGAGCCATTGCCATGCCCTTGTTGCGGGCAACGGCAGCGCCGGAGTTGGGCTGGGTCTGCACCACCACGCGCCCATCGCGGGAGGCGTATTCCTGCAGTATGGCAACCGAGCGGTCGGAAGAGCCGTCGTCAACGCAGATGATTTCTATGTCGCGCACCGTCTGGGCAAGCAGGCTGTCCATTGCCTGACGGATAAATGCCTCGGCGTTGTACACCGGCATAACCACCGTCACGCGGGGATTCTCCACAGGCGACTTGCACAGGTGGTAGTATTCGGGTTTGTTGATGATATACTTGAGTGCCGCCTGCTCGGGCACATTGAACATACCCCATTCCAGCTCACCGGCCTTGTCGGCGGCGGCAAACTGCTCCGACATCTTCAGCAAAAACTGCAGTGCAGGCTCACTGTCAAGTCGGTTGTAGTTCCAGATATAGGTGTTGTAGCGCAGTCGGTTAAGCTGACGGCGGCGCAGCTTCAGCTCCTGCTCAGGCAGGCTGCGGCTCATCAGGAAACGCTCCATCTCGTCATACTCGTCGCATACGCAGAACACCTTGCTCTGCTGCTTGACGGAGGAGCCTGCGTTGTCGGTGCGGTAGTGCAGGTAGCCGTCACGGCAGATGTATGCCCTCTTGGCTGCCAGCCACACCTTGTACATAAAGGAAGCGTCCTGAAAGGATGCTCCCGGTGTCTCAAGGAAGCGAATGCCGTTTTTCAGCAGGAAGTCGCGGCGGTAAAGACCCGCCCATATGCTGGGACGCACACGGAAAAGCTCGAAATGCTCGGAGGGGTCAACCACCCTGCCGCACAGCTTTTCGGGCAGCACGGGCATGATTGCGTCCTCGCCGCCGTCGGAGGTGTGGGTGTAGTAGTTGGCTTTTACCAATTCCGCGTTGTGGCTGTCGGCAAGGGCGGACAGCTTCTCAAACATATCGGGCGAGGCAAAGTCGTCCGACTCCACTATGCCGATGTATTTGCCGGTAGCGGCGTCCAGACCCTTGTTCATGGTGTGACCATAACCGCCGTTGGGCTTGTCAATGACCTTGACGCGGCTGTCCTTCGCGGCATATTCCTGCAGTATGGCAAGGGAGCCGTCGGTAGAGCCGTCGTTGACGCAGATTATCTCAATATCGGACAGTGTCTGCCCAACGAGGCTGTCTATGCATTCACAGAGGAACTTTTCGACGTTGTAACAGGGAACGATTATTGAAACAACAGGTGTATGTACAGCCATGCTTCTTAACCCCTTCCAATAAGCTTTTTGAAGGCCAGTGCTATGGTGTAGCCAAAGCCGTGGTCCTTTGCGCAGAGAAAACCCCGATATATCTTGCGTGGGATAAAGGTGATGAGCCGTCCGAGGCGGTAGGAGAGGGAGCGGGTAATCTCGCAGTCCTTGCAGGCGACAACCTGCCTGACCTCCTTGCCGATGTTGGCGCGTATCATGCCCATCAGCCAATGCTCCTTGGCATTGGTTGCGGGACGCACATTGGGACGCTCGTTCATGGGCAGTCTGTGGTAGTTGGTGGCGGCATTGCGGAAGATGGACAGTACCAGCATACCCGCCTCACGGGCGGTGTCCTCGTCAAAGGTGCGCTGCTCGATGTAATCAATCATCTCCAGCAGGCAGACAAAGTAGCCGTTGAAGTGACCCACGCCGCATTCTGCGGTCATGATGGAGTTGTCGCGTACCCGCCGCTTGAAATATGCCTTGTTTGCATATTCGGCTTTTTCTGCCTGAGTTATGCAGAGGAATGTGAAAAGGTTGTCCTCGTGGATAATGCCCTCGTAGAAGCGCAGTCCGCGGTCCAGCAGAAACTGACGGCGTATGAACTGCAGACAGGCAGAGGGGCGGTAGTCACCCGCAGGGTGCATCGCGGTGAAAAGCTCGCAGCCTGTGTAGGTGTCGGGATAATCCTGCGTGCGGACGTAGTAGTTGATGTAGTTGGTGTTCTGCCGCTCGGTCTCGCGGCTTTCAAAGAATACCTCCGCATCAAAGAAGATGTTGTCCAACCTGTGGGAGGAAGCCCTCTGATAAAGCTCCTCGCACAGCTCAGGTACGATAAGGTCGTCGCTGTCGAAGAAGTAGATGTATTCACCCACAGCGGCATCTATTCCCGCGTTGCGCGCGGAGGAAAGGCCGCCGTTGGGCTTGTTTATTATGCGCACGCGGCGGTCGGCAGCGGCATATTCGGCGAGGATGTCGGGGGAGTGGTCGGTAGAGCCGTCGTTGACGCAGATGATTTCAATATCCTCCAGCGTCTGGGCAAGCGCGCTGTCAAGACAGGGGCGCAGGTATTCTCCCGTGTTGTACACAGGGACGATAATGGAAACCTTTGGGGACAAAGATAAACAACTCCTTGTGGGGGTCCGTTAAGGTCGGACGTCTAAACATTAATATATATAATGGCAAACTAACTAATGGATTATACCAACTTTTGCCTCATAAGTCAACAATTATGGCGTCAATAGCGCGTAATATCAATATTTTGTGTTGTTTGCGGAAAAGTAAACAGCGAAAGGCAACAAATTAACACATAATTTATTGAAATGACGCTGTGGGTACGCTATAATTACACGAGTGTATGACCAAAGCCGAAAAGGAGGGCGTATATGCCTGACAGAGGATTCAGAAGAAACGGAGAACGAAAGGGTGCAGGCGGTCTGACCGACGAGCAGATAGCGGCAGCGGCACGCGCTGCGGTGAGCGGTATGCAGGCAGGCGGACAGACCGATGAAGACGCCTACAGCGACATTGTAGATGTGCCTCCCCCTGATGCAAGACGCCGCGGAGGCGCGGGTCTGTTCGGCAAAAAGCGTGATGATGAATACAGAGAAGAGCGTGCGCCCCGTTCAGGTGCCCTTATGCAGGGAATAAAGCAGAAGCTGGGCGGTATGTTCGCGCAGGGTGCGTCAAGAACCGCTCAGGATTCCTATGCGCAGGAGCCGTATTATGACAATGCCCGACAGGGCAGAGGGCAGTATGCCGATGAATGGGACAACCCTCCCGCACAGCAGGAGAAACCGTCCCGCTTCAATGGCAGAGCAGCAGATGATAACCCACCGCCACCACCGCCGCGCACTCAGCGGCAGCCCGAGCAGGCACAGCAGCCCGCTCCCTCAGGGCTTCGTCCCGATGACGAGCCGCCCCGCGCAAGAACCGCAGGGGGCGTGACCGAGGGGCAGCTGGAAGTATCACCGGAGCGCAGACACCGCTTTGCCGATACATCATCCCTTTCCCCTCGAAGAGAGAGGGAGGAGAAAAAGGAACAGCCCTATATCCCCAGCCTTGACGGAAGGACTTTTGCAGATGGCAGCCTTCTGCGCACAAGGTACAGAAAACGCAACCGCCGCCCCATGCGTATGTGGCTCAAGGCGACGCTGACCATCACCTGCATCACCGCCGCCTTTGCCCTGCTGGTGACAGGCACCTTTGTGGGTGTGATGAAGAGCCGCGTCAACTATATGGCTGACCGGGTCCACAATGGTGTGCGCCTTACCGTTGCCGAGCAGGAAAAGCTGTACGCCGAGCAGACCGAGATGACCGAGAATGCCGCCGAGTTTACCCAGCCCGACCTGATATATGAGCCGGACAAGGACGTACAGCTTCTGCTTATCGTGTCGGCAGACAACCGTCTGGGCACCGAGCGGTCGGCAGTGTGCGATGCGCTTATGCTGTGCGCCATCGACCACCGAAACAATGACATCAAGGTGGTGTCTATCATGCGTGACCTGTTTGTGCGCATTCCGGGCTACTACAGCAACCGCATAAGCAAGGCTTTCTACTACGACACCGCCACAGGCGACTACAGTATGCCCACCCTGATGGAAACCGTCAGAATGAATCTGGGCGTAACACCCGATGCCTATGTGGTCATCGACTTCCAGGCCTTCCAGAAGATAGTCAACAACATGGGCGGCATCAGAATGACCCTCACCCAGGAAGAGGCAATGTACATGAGTACCGACGAAAAGTACGGACTCTTCCCCCGCTACACCAGCGGCGGCGAATACCTGATGTCCGGTGCGGAGGCACTCAACTATGTGCGTATGGTCAAGGTGGGCGACGGTGAGTTTGACCGTGCAGCGCGTCAGCGCCGCGTGCTGATGCAGCTTCTCCGCAACCTTTCCGAGATGTCCTTCACCGAGCTGTCCATCTTTACCTACTCCGTCCTGCCCGAGCTGCCCACCAGCCTTACGGAAAAGGACGTGTGGCGTATGTTTGGCAACGCAAAGGACTATGCCGCCCTTGCCGGCGAGAATGTAGCCGAGGGCGAGGTGCAGAGCAGCGAGAAGATACGCCTCTATGAGCAGATAGTGCCCATAACCGGCACATGGCGGCAGGGACAGACCACCGTGCTTGGCGAAACCGTACCGGTGGTGGTAACCAACCTGACCTTCAACTCCAACAGCATACAGGACTTCATCTATAATGATGACAAGACCTACGTCAGCGGACAGCTTGCAGAGGGAGTGCAGATTCCCGAAATCGCGCCGCTGCCCGTCTCCGAGCCTGCCGAGGGCGAAGAAGCACCCCAGTCCTGAACGAATAATATGCATATAAAGGAAATGACCGCCGATTTTCATCGACGGTCATTCCTCTTGGACTAACAGATACACAAAATGGAGGGGTAATGTACACGGTGCGGAAACCGCAGCCATGCACTCATGTAAGCGAATTTTAAGGAACCGTCCCGTATGTGAGAAGATGCGGCTACAGCTTCTTTTCTGCGGAAGTCTGCTGCATGGAGCCCAGCATAAGCTGCAGCGGCAGCGTGCATACTGCATCAGTTACAAAAGTGGTGTACGCGGGGACAGGTATAACGGTGACCTCCTTGGGATATACCGAGCGCAGGAGGCTGATAAAGCGGCTGCCGTCCGGGGAGGAGGTGAGGGGCGAGCCGGTGATGACGTGGGTGGTGTGGGTGCGTTTTATATAGTCTACAACCGCGAGTGCGGGATTTTCGTTAAACAAAATAGTAAACGCAGCGCCGACGGAACCTGCGGCAGAGCGGAAATGCTCCGCGATCTCAAGCTGTTCCTCTGTTGGCGGTCCGGTAAAAACGGTGACAACGGTAAGAGAAGCGTCTTCCTCGGCGGCGATGGTGTGGGCGGTGCGGATAATCTGCTCGCTGGTATAGCGCAGCGAAACGCAGGCGATTATCGAGTGCTTCTTCTTTTTCTTTTTCAAAATGTGTGCTCGGCCGTACCGTTGCGGCGAGCTTTCTCCTCCTTCCTTTCTTTGTTCACCTGAATTATAGCAGGTATTTTTGAATTGGGTATTATCTGACTTTGTACAAAAAGTAAATATATTGTTAATGCAGAGAGCGAAATAATAGCTAAAAAGGCAGAACTTGCCCCGAAAGCCGCCCAAAGAGCCAAAAAGCAAACAAAGTTCTTGACGTTGACAAAACTATGTGTTATACTTATTGCACCTCGTAGTGGGTGCTTTTTTTTGCGCCCCATATTGGTTGGATTCGTTTTCCACCGAGGGAGGCTAAATTTTTCCGAATACGGAGGTGCCGAAATGAGAGTCAAAATCACCATGGCCTGCACAGAATGCAAGCAGCGCAACTACAACACCGTCAAGAACAAGAAGAATGATCCCGACAGACTTGAGATGAAGAAGTATTGCAGATTCTGCCGCAAGCATACTCTGCACAAGGAAAGTAAGTAGGAGGTCAAACGATGAGCGAAAAGAGCAAGAACGTCGCAAAGAAGGACGCAAAGAACAACGGCTCTGACAGCAAGCTCAAAGGCTTTTTCGCAAAGGCCGGTAAGT
>SVPT01000025.1 GCA_015065695.1 Oscillospiraceae bacterium
GAGGACAAAAAGGTGCTGCTGTACGCACCCACCTACAGGGACAACAGCCACGATTCCGCAAAGGGCTACACCTACGAAAATCCCCTTGACCTTGACCGGCTCAGGGAGAAGCTGGGTGAGCAGTGGGTGGTGCTTTTCCGCGCCCACTATTTCATTGCCAACAGCATGAAGCTGTCGGAATACGAGGGCTTTGTGTGGGATGTGTCTGCGGTGGACGATGTCAATGAGCTTTATATTATATCGGACGCACTGGTCACCGACTACTCCAGCGTGCTGTTCGATTACGTCAATCTGGGACGACCGATGCTGTTTTATGTCTACGACAGAGAGCAGTATGAGAAGGAACTGCGCGGCTTCTATTTCGACTACAGCACCCTGCCAGGACCTATCACCACGACTCAGGAGGAGCTGGAGCAGGAGATACTCTCGCTGGACAGCTATGCCCGGCGCTTTGGTGCTCAGCGTGAGCAATTCCACGACCGCTTTTGTCCAATGGAGGACGGCAGTGCGTCACGGCGTGTGCTGAATATTCTGGCAGAGGATATGGGTCTGAACGCATAAGAAAGGAAAGAAAATGAGCGTAAGTACGGCAAAAGCAATACACAATGAAGCTACCGACGCGCAGTTTGTGCGCATGACGCAGGAGCCCATCAGAAAGCTGCTGATACAGATGGGTATTCCCACCGTTATCAGCATGATGGTTACATCGGTGTACAACATCGGTGATACCTACTTTGTTTCCCAGCTTGGCACAAGCGCCTCGGGCGGCGTAAGCACTGCGCTTCCCGTGCAGGCAATCATACAGGCGATGGGCTTTATGCTGGGCATGGGCAGCGGCTCGCAGATTTCCCGTCTGCTGGGCGCAAAGAAGGTGGAGGAAAGCGAGAAAATCGCCGTCAGCGGTTTCTTTGCCGCCATCACCTTCGGCGTTATCATCGCTGTATTCGGGCTGCTGAACATGGAGTGGGTGCTTACCATGCTGCGTGCCACCCCCACTATACGCCCCTACTGTCGGGAGTACCTGAGCATAATCCTCTTCGGCGCGCCGATAATGGCGGGCTCCTTTGTGCTTAACAACATTCTGCGCTCGCAGGGCAATGCGAAATTCGCGATGGTGGGCATCTCCACAGGCGCGATTCTCAACCTCTTCCTCGACCCGCTGTTTATCTTTGGCTTGGATATGGGTATTGCGGGTGCGGCTTTGGCTACCGTTGTCAGCCAGTGTATCAGCTTCTTCCTGCTGCTGGGCGCATTCCTCATCGGCAAGAGTGCTGTCAAGCTCCGCCTCAGGCGCATTTCCCTTTCGCCTGTGCTGCATTTCCGCACAATAAGCAACGGCTTCCCCTCCTTTGTCCGTCAGGCACTTTCCAGCATCGCAACCATTCTGCTCAATGGCGCGGCCGCAGAGTACGGTGACGGCGCGGTTGCCGCAATGGGCATTGTGGGCAAGGTGTTTATGATTATCTTCGCTGTCGGTCTGGGCATCGGTCAGGGCTATATGCCGGTGCTGGGCTATAATTACGGCGCAAAGCAGTACAAGCGTGTGCGTGAGTCGCTGAAATTCACGCTGGGTCTGGGCACCTGCCTGATGACCGGTATGGGTATAATCATCGGAATTTTCGCACCCTATATCATCAAGGCGTTTATTGCTGATAACCCGATAGTTGTGGAAGTGGGCACTGCCGCCCTGCGTGCGCAGTGCATCTCGCTGCCCCTGCTGGCCATGGGCGTTGTGAGCAACATGACCTACCAGACCATCGGAAAATCCTTTATCGCATCGCTGCTTTCCTCGGCACGTCAGGGTATATTCTATATCCCAATGATACTGATACTGCCGCGTGTGATAGGTCTGACCGGCGTGGAAATCACCCAGTCGGCAGCAGACGTGCTGACCTTTGTGCTGTGCGTGCCCTTTGTTGTCAGCTTCCTCAGGAAGATGAAGAAGGAGGAAATGAAAGCGGCAGAAGAGAATCTGCCTGTTGCTGAAGAAACCACAGCATGAAAATTTACGGGAATAAACAAGGCAAATAAGGTAAAAAATACTTGACAATGCCGCACTGTGCTGTTATAATGACCTTTGCAATAAAGCAGATCGCTCTGTGGTCTCACCCTCGCCTTCCGTGGCAACGGGTCAATAAAGGTACTTTCAGCAGTGCTGCGCACATGGTGCGCTGTGCGGCAGAATGGGATTTATTGGCGCGGGGTGAGCAATCCCGCGCCTGTTTTTTGCGCAATAACACACTAAACTTATTATTCATGGAGGTGCTTGGCTATCAGCAAGGAACAGCAGGCTCAGATCAATGATGATATTCGCGAAGAAGAAGTTCGTGTCATTGGCTCTGACGGTACACAGCTTGGAATCATGTCTTCGGACGCTGCACTTGCAATGGCAGATGAGGCTGAGCTTGATCTGGTCATGATCGCTCCCCAGGCAAAGCCGCCTGTGTGCAAAATCATGGACTACGGCAAGTTCCGCTTTGAGCAGCAGAAGAAGGAAAAAGAGGCGAGAAAGAATCAGCACGTGGTCGAGATAAAGGAAATTCGCCTTTCTCTCGGCATTGATACACATGACTTTGAGACCAAGGTCGGTCACGCCGAACGCTTCCTCAAGGGTGGCGACAAGGTCAAGGTGTCCATTCGCTTCCGTGGAAGAGAGATGGGTCACCCCGAACACGGTCTGGAGCTGATGAAGCGTTTTGCCGAGGCTCTCGCCGAAAAAGCTATCGTGGAAAAGCCTGCAAAGCTTGAGGGTAGGAATATGCTCATGTTCCTCGTCGCCAGGCCTGCAAAGTAAGTTACTAAATTTCTAGGAGGATATCCGAAATGCCAAAGATCAAAACCCACAGCGGCGCAAAGAAGCGCTTCAAGAAGACCGGCACCGGCAAGATTGTTCGCGCCCATGCATACAAGAGCCACAAGCTGAACAGCGCCCTCAAGAGCGCAAAGCGCAAGAGAAACCTGCGCAAGACCACCGTTGTTGATGTCACCAACGAGGCAAAGGTCGCCCGTCTGATCCCCTACAAATAAGAATTACTGATAAAAGACTGACAACAACTGTAACTCACCGTATTTTGGAGGTAACATAAATGGCTCGTGTAAAAGGTGCGCTCTCTACGCGCAAGAGAAGAAATAAGGTTCTGAAGCTGGCTAAGGGCTACTGGGGTGCAAGAAGCAAGCACTTTAAGATGGCTAAGGAAGCCGTCATGAAGTCCGGCCTGTACGCATACATCGGCCGCAGACACAAGAAGCGTGACTTCCGCCGTCTGTGGATCACCCGTATCTCCGCTGCCTGCAAGCTCAACGGCATCAACTACTCCCAGTTCATGCATGGTCTGAACAAGGCTGGCGTTACCCTCAACCGCAAGATGCTCTCTGAGATCGCTATCGCTGATCCCGCTGCATTCACCGCTCTGGTTGATCAGGCTAAGGCTGCTCTCTAATCATCTGACGCTGAGTTTCGATAATGTGGCGGTGCGTTAGTCCCTGCGAAAGCCGTTTGTTCGGCTGAGTAGGAAGGCTTCCTGCCTGTTTTTTGCCGAAATTCAAACAGAATATGCATACAAGCTGCGCCCGGAACTATCCGGGCGCACTTTTTGTTATAAAAATTTACATAAATCATGCCGTAATCACTTGATTGACGGGGTGTAAAGCGTTATATTATATAGTTGGAGTATTATATGGATAAATACTACAGTATAAGTGTCAATAATACAATAATTCCGGCGAGGTGAGGGATATGGCAACTGAGATAACCAGCAAGGATAATGCAACCGTAAAGGCAGCGGCCAAGCTGATGAACAGCGCAAAGGAGCGACGTCAGCAGCAGCGCTTTATCGCTGAGGGTGTGCGCCTGTGCATGGAGGCACTGGAAAACGGCTGCGAAATATGTGAGCTGCTTTACACCGAGGATGCATATTTACGCTACAACGAATCTATATCAAAACTGGAGGAGGCTGCAAAGCAGTGCTACCTCATAACCGAAGAGATTGCTGACAAGATAGCGGATACGGTCACTCCGCAGGGGGTGTTTGTGGTCTGCGCGATGAAGCATATGTCTATAAGTCTGGAGAAAATCAAGACCGACGGTCAGTATATCCTGCTTGAAAACCTGCAGGACCCCTCCAACATCGGTGCAATATTCCGCACAGCGGAGGCACTGGGTCTGGACGGTGCATTCCTGACCACCGACTGCTGCGACCCCTTTAACCCAAAGGCTATGCGGGCAAGCATGGGTGCGCTTTTCCGTCTGCCCTATCTGGTTGTGGGCGATGCTGTCAAGACCATGGGCGACCTTAAGGCGAGAAATATGCGTCCCATCGCCTCGGTACCCGATGATACGGTTACAAAGATTGTGTCGGTGCGCTTTTTCCGCGGTGCCATCATGTGCATAGGCAACGAGGGCAAGGGTCTGACCGAGAAGCTGAAGAACGTGTGCGGTGAGAGGGTAACTATACCCATGAACGGCAGAGCGGAATCGCTTAATGCCGCCACTGCCGCCGCCATACTCATGTGGGAAATGGTAAGAAACTACGCATGAAGCAGGACAGTACATTAAGCTGGGTGTGGCTGCAGGGCTGTCTGGGGTACGCCTCTCCTGTGGTCAACCGCGTTGTCAGTCTTGAGGGACAGGCGGAACGAATATACAATGCAGGGGAACAGGAACTGACTGAGCTGGAGATATTTTCCGCAAAGCAGATAAAGCGGCTTGTCGATAAATCAACGACGGCTGCGGAAAAGATACTGGGCGAATGCCGCGATTTGGGGTTGTCGGTCATCACGCCGGAAAGCAGCCTGTATCCGGAGCGTCTGCGCAATATCTACGCAAGCCCCGCAGTGCTGTATGTCAGCGGCAAGATGCCCGCCTTTGATGATGAGGTAGCCATTGCGATGGTGGGAACACGCAGAGCGACAAGATATGGCAGAATGCTTGCGCTGGAGCTGGCGGAGCGTCTGGCGAGGGCAGGCGCGCTGATAGTCAGCGGAGGTGCGCCCGGTATAGATACCGCGTCACACATGGGCGCGCTCAATGCCGAGTGCCGCACCGTTGCGGTGCTTGGCTGCGGAATAAATTTCCCCTACAACACAGAGGGGCTGGAGCTGCGGGAGCGTATCAGAAAGAACGGCGCGCTTATCTCGGAGTATGCGCCGGGAACAAGACCCAGTCGCCTGACATTTCCCCAGCGCAACCGTATAATTGCCGGTCTTTCGGCAGGTCTTGTGGTTGTGGAGGCAGGTATGGGCAGCGGCTCGCTTATCACCGCAGACATGGCTCTGGAGCAAAGTAAAGAGGTCTTTGCTGTGCCCGGACGGCTGGGTGAGGCTCACGCTGCGGGCGTTAACAAGATGCTGTTTGACGGAGCGCACGCAGTGCTTTGTCCCTATGACGTGCTGCGGGAGTTTGTGCATATGTATCCCCATCGGCTGGATATTCGCGGCACAAATACACCGCTGTTGCAGCTTACCGGCTGGAGCAGTGACTTGCCGGAAAATGAGCGCAGGGCGATGAAGAAGATGGGATACGGCCCCGGCTGCCTGCCCGATGGAGAGGAGGACACGCCCAGCCTGCTCAAGGGCAAGATAGCAAGCGGTGCCGCCGTGCCTACGCAAGCTGCACCGGAGCAGCCCAAGCCAAAACCGGCAGCGAAGAAGCCTGAGCCAACTGCGCCGCAGCCCAGGCAAAAGGAAACCGCGAAACCCGACGAAGAGGGCGAAAGGCTGGTAGATGAGCTGTTTGTGCAGTTTACTGCGCCGGAGGACGAAGAGCTGCTCTCCGAAAAGGCGAAGGTGCTGCTTGCGGCTATGGAAGGTGACGCACTGCTTGCCGACCAGATTGCCATTCGGTGCGGCTTTGGCATAGACGAAACGCTGATGATACTGACCGAACTGGAGCTGCTTGGGTATGCAGAGGCGGGCGCAGGCGGTCTTTACCGCAGAATATAGCGGCAAAAAGCTGATTAAACCGCAGAAATATTGCACTTATCACTTGATAAGCATACTATATTAATGTATAATAAACTAATATATTACAGATAACGAAAGGTATGAGGCATTGATATGTCCAAACTGGTGATTGTTGAGTCCCCCGCCAAGGCGAAAACCATTAAGAAGTTCCTTGGTGCGGGCTATGAGGTCATAGCGTCGATGGGTCATGTGCGTGACCTGCCGGAGAACCGCCTGAGCGTGGACGTGAAGAAGGACTTTGCGCCCCGCTATGCAATAATCAAGGGAAAGGAAGAACTGGTCGAGAGCCTGAAGGCAGCCGCCGCACGCAGCGATGCCATCTATCTCGCAGCCGACCCTGATCGCGAAGGAGAGGCTATTTCCTGGCACCTTGCCTACATTCTCGGGCTGGATCTCAACGACGAAAACCGCGTTACCTTCAACGAGATTACTGCAAGCGGTCTGAAAAAGGGCATAAGCGCCCCCAGAAAAATCAATATAAACCTTGTCAATTCCCAGCAGTGCCGCCGCATACTGGACCGCATCGTCGGTTACCGACTCAGCCCCTTCGTGTCCCAGAAGATACGCAGAGGTCTTTCTGCGGGACGTGTGCAGTCGGTTGCACTGCGTATGATATGCGAGCGCGAGGACGAGATACGCGCCTTTGAGCCGCAGGAATACTGGACGATAGACGCAAAGCTCACGCCCGTCGGCGCAAAGAAGTCATTCGAGGCGGAGTTCTACGGCACAGCCGACGAGAAGATCGAGCTTACCTGCAAGGAAGAAGCCGACAAGATTCTTGCCGAGCTTGAGCAGGAGCAGTTTGTGGTTGCCTCCCTCAAGAAGGGTGTGCGCCGCAAGACCCCCGCACCTCCCTTCATCACCTCCACACTGCAGCAGGAGGCTTCCAGAAGACTGGGCTTCCGCAGCAGCCGCACCATGAAAGTTGCGCAGGAGCTGTACGAGGGCATTGAGCTGGCAGAGATGGGTGCCGTCGGTCTTATCACCTACATGAGAACCGACTCCCTGCGCATCTCCGATGAGGCTCGTCAGGCGGGTGTGGATTATATCCGCGGACGCTGGGGCGATAAATACGTCCCCGACAAGCCCTACAAGTTCAAGCAGCGTGAGAACGCACAGGACGCTCACGAGGCCATTCGTCCCTCTATGCCCGCGGTTGAGCCGGACAGCATAAAGTCCAGCCTCACCAGCGACCAGTACAAGCTGTACAAGCTTATCTGGGAGCGTTTTACCGCCAGCCTGATGGCACAGTGCATACACGACACCGCCAACGCAGTCATCAGCGCGGGCAAGTACACCTTCCGCGCCTCCGGCTATACAGTGCAGTTTGACGGCTATACCGCCCTGTACGAATCGGCTCTGGAGGACAAGAGCGGCGAGGCTACCGGTGCGCTGCCCAAGCTGGACGAGGGCATGGCTCTCAAGACCAAGGCTCTTGAGGGTAATCAGCACTTCACTCAGCCCCCCGCACGCTACACCGAGGATACCCTCACCCGCGCGCTAGAGGAAAACGGCGTAGGACGTCCCTCCACTTACCTCGCCATTGTGACCACCGTTGTCACCAGAGAGTATGTTGTCAGGGAGGGCAAGGCACTCCGCCCGACCGAGCTGGGTGAGCAGATCAACCGGCTGATGAAGGAACGCTTCCCCAAGATAATCAACGTCCGCTTCACCGCGCAGATGGAAAAGAATCTGGACGCCATCGAAAGCGGCGACAAGGACTGGATAGAAACCCTCCACGTTTTCTACGACAACTTTGAGAAAACACTGGCAGAGGCAAAGAAAGCCATGGAAGGCATTACCATGAAGCTGCCGGAGGAGGAGACCGATTTCGTCTGCGAGAAATGCGGACGGCGCATGGTCATCAAGGTGGGTCGCTATGGCAAGTTTATCGCCTGCCCCGGCTACCCCGAGTGCAAGAACGTGCGCAAGATTGTGGTTGAGCTTGATGCCGCCTGCCCCTTGTGCGGCAAGAAGGTGGTTGTAAAGAAGTCCAAGCGAGGCAGAGTTTTCTACGGCTGCTCCGGCTACCCCGAATGCAACTTCGTTTCGTGGAACGAGCCCACCACACAGCGCTGCCCCCAGTGCGGAAACATACTGTATGTGCGCAAGGGCAAGGTGCCCAAGCTGATATGCACTGCCGAGGGCTGCGGATATGAAAAGGTAAAGGAAGACGAGCAGTGAATCCAATAACTGTGGTCGGTGCGGGGCTTGCGGGCTGTGAGGCTGCGTGGCAGATTGTGCGGCGAGGTATACCCGTTCGACTGTGTGAGATGAAACCGCAGAAGTATTCCCCCGCACATAAAAGCCCCGACTTTGCCGAGCTGGTCTGCTCCAACTCACTGAAAGCGGCGAGGGTGGAAAGTGCCGCCGGTCTGCTTAAGGAAGAGATGCGCAGACTTAACTCTCTGCTGCTGCCCATCGCCGATAGCTGCGCTGTTGCGGCAGGCGGTGCGCTGGCGGTGGACAGGGAGAAGTTTGCGGCAGCGGTCACCGATGCGATAAGGTCGCACCCGCTCATCGAGGTGTGCGAGGGCGAAGTGGAAGCTATCCCTGACGGGCTGTGCGTCATAGCCACCGGTCCGCTGACATCCGACCGTCTGGCGGAGGAGATTGAGCGTCTGTGCGGCAGGGAACGGCTCAGCTTCTACGATGCGGCAGCACCTATAGTGACTGCCGAGTCAATTGACATGGACAACGCATTTGCCGCCTCCCGCTACGACCGTGGCGGCGACAGCGACTACATCAACTGCCCCATGAACAAGGAGCAGTACGAAGCCTTCTACGAGGCACTGGTCACAGCGGAGAGGGCAGAGACCCACGCAATAGACCGCCCCAATGTGTACGAGGGCTGTATGCCTATAGAAATCATGGCACGACGTGGTGCGGATACCATCCGCTTCGGTCCGATGAAACCGGTAGGTCTGCGTGATCCACGCACAGGACACCGCCCGTGGGCAAACCTGCAGCTTCGTCGAGAGGACGCAGAGGGTAGCCGATATAACCTTGTGGGCTTCCAGACCAACCTGAAGTTCGGCGAGCAGCGCAGGGTGTTCGGCATGATACCTGCACTTGCCAATGCGGAATATGTACGCTACGGTGTTATGCACCGCAACACCTTCATCGATTCACCCCGCCTGCTTTCCCCCGATTTCTCTCTGAAGGAGAATAAAAACATATTCTTCGCCGGACAAATAACCGGTGTTGAGGGGTACATGGAATCGGCGGGTACAGGCATACTGGCAGGCATCAACGCCGCACGTCGGGCAATATATAGGCAATCGTTGGTGTTGCCGCAGGAGACCATGCTGGGCGCACTTACCGCCCATGTCAGCTGCGAGGCACTGTCCACTGATTTCCAGCCGATGGGAGCCAACTTCGGCATACTGCCTCCCCTTGTAGAAAAGATTCGCGACAAGCAGCAGCGGTATGCCGCACTGAGCACCCGTGCGCTGATATACCTGACCGAGGCAACAAGATCAGTTGGCATCTTACTGAGAAAATAAAACTGAACAAAGCAATGAAATAACAAGAAAAGAAAATTTAATGGGTAAAGGAGCAACTGCAATGAGGATTATCGTAGACGCATTCGGTGGAGACAACGCCCCTCTGGAGATACTCAAGGGCTGCGAGATGGCCGTCAAAAAGTTTGGCGTGGAAATCCTGCTGACCGGCAGCGAGGAAGTTATCCGCCGTGTGGCAAAGGATAACAACATAAGCCTTGAGCATATGGAAATACTGGACGCTCCCGATGTCATCGGCATGGAGGAGCACCCCAACGAGCTGCGCAAGTCCAAGAAGAATTGCTCCCTTGCCGTTGCACTGCGCGCGCTGGACGAGGGTCTGGGCGATGGCTTTGTGGGTGCGGGCAGCACCGGCGCGACCCTGATGGGTGCGACCACCATCGTCGGACGTATCAAGGGCGTAAAGCGTCCCGCGCTTGCCCCTGTTATGCCCAAGTCGGAGGGTGTGTTCATGCTCATCGACTGCGGTGCAAATGCTGACTGCCGCGCAGAGATGCTGGCACAGTTTGCCACCATGGGCAGCGTGTACATGGAGAAGGTCATGGGTGTTAAGAATCCTCGTATCGGTCTTGCAAATGTGGGCACAGAGGACACCAAGGGTGATGCCCTCCGTCAGGAAACCTTCCCCCTGCTGCAGCAGTCGGGGCTCAACTTCGTCGGCAACATCGAGGCACGCGACATTCCCTACGATGCCTGCGACGTGGTTGTATGCGACGGCTTTACCGGCAACATAATCCTCAAGCTGTACGAGGGCGTTGCCACCGCACTGTTTGGCATGATCAAGGGCGTTATGATGAGCTCCCTCAAGACCAAGATCGGTGCCGCGCTTATCAAGAAGGATATGTATACCCTCAAGTCCAAGCTGGACTACAACGAATACGGCGGCGCACCCTTCATCGGCGTAAAGAAGCCGGTGTTCAAGGCTCACGGCAGCAGCATGGCTCTCACCTTCTGCAACGCCATCGGTCAGGCAAAGACCTACATAGAGGCTGACGTTGTCGGCGCAATCAGCGCCGCAATGGCAGGCGACAGCAGCGAGCAGTAATCACATAACTGACTGAGCGGTCAATATGAACGAGAACGTTGTGTCGGCGCTGTGTCTGGCGTGTCTGGGCGACAGACCGACCTCCGTACAGCGGTGCGCCATCGGGCAGGGCAGCTACGTCTACGCTGTGGAGTGTGCCACAGAGAGGTACATTGTCCGCTGCAGCACAACAGACGACTACAGTGATACGGTGTTCTGGCTTGAGCAGCTTGGTGCTGCCGGTATTCCTGTGCCGAGGGTCATAGCCAAAGGAAGCAGGGAAGAGTACCATTATCTGATACTGAACTACCTCGAGGGCAGGGACATCGGTGAGGTTTACCACCTGCTGACCGCCGAAGAAAAGCGGACAATTGCCGTAGAGGTGGCTGCCATACAGAATAAGACTGCCGCCGTCAGTATTCCTGATATTGCGCCCGACTGGACGTGGGCGGGTACGGTTACGGAGATGCTGGACAGGGCAGCGCAGCGCATACTCCTCAACGGATATTTCGATGTGGAAAGGGTGGAGCGACTGCGAGGTGAAGCGGAGAAGCTTGCCGGCTATTTCGCATCGGTACAGCCGACGTCCTACCTTGACGACATCAGCACCAAGAATCTGCTGATAAGCGGCGGACGGGTGAGTGGGGTCATCGACGTTGACTGGATAGGCGTGGGTGACCGCATGACCTTTGTTGCGCTGACCAACATGGCACTGCTCAACATGGAATATGACACCGATTACGTTGACTTCCTGCTGGAAGAAATGCAGGTCACCGATGCCGAAAGGCGCGCCTTCCTCTTCTACACGCTGATGTACTGCGTGGATTTTATGGGAGAGCGCGGCATGGTGTTTCTTGATAAACGGATAGAGGTCAGCGAAGCAATAGTTGACCGCCTGAATGCGATATACGACCGCCTGTGGGCGCAGTGGACTGACTGCTGCTGACGGCGGGTATACGCGGGCGGCTTGAATGAATATATCTTAATCAGTAATACAACAAGCGATTTGTGCAAAAGGAGGCGAAGGCGTTATGGAGGAGCTGGAAAGACGTATAGGCTACAGCTTCAGGGATAAGGAGCTGCTGCGCACCGCTATGACACATTCGTCCTATGCCAACGAAACGCGCCGTGGTGAATGCAATGAACGGCTGGAGTTCCTTGGCGATTCGGTGCTTAGCATAGTTGTTTCGGAAAATATCTATAACAATTTCAGGAATAAGAAAGAGGGCGAGCTGACCCGTCTGCGTGCCTCGCTGGTGTGCGAGACCACCCTTGCGAATTTTGCGCGCAAGCTGGGTCTTGGCGAGTTCCTGCTGCTGGGTAAAGGCGAACAGCGTTCCGGCGGCAGTGACCGTCCGTCTATCCTTTCCGATGCCTTTGAGGCACTGATTGCCGCCATCTTCCTTGACGGCGGTATGGAGGAAGCAAAGCGTTTCGTACTCAGCTATGTGCTGGAGGAAATCTCCCGCCCCACCGACCGCAAGCCCACCGACTACAAGACCATTCTGCAGGAAATTGTTCAGCAGAATGAGGGCGAGCGCATCGAGTATGTGCTGGTGGGGGAGAGCGGTCCCGACCACGACAAGCACTTCACCTTTGAGGTACACCTTAACAGCAACGTCATCGGCAAGGGCGGCGGACGCACCAAAAAGGAAGCCGAGCAGCGTGCCGCTCAGGAAGCACTGAAGCTGCTGGGCGAGCTGTGACGGCTGTCAGAAACCAATGAAAGAAAGACACGCTAACATCGCGGTTTTCGTTCCCCACAACGGCTGCCCCAACCAGTGCAGCTTCTGCAACCAGCGCACCATATCGGGTGCGGCACAGCAGCCCACACCGGCTGACGTTGCCGCCGCACTGCAGGAGCACGCCGCACGTCTGGAGGGCGGCGCGGTATGGGACAGGGGAGAGCTGGCATTCTTCGGCGGCAGCTTCACCGCCATCGAGCGGGATTATATGTGCAGCCTGCTGGAGGCGGCGCAGCCCTTTCTGCGGGCAGGGGTCATAGACGGCATACGCTGCTCCACCCGCCCCGACTGCATCGACAGCGAGGTACTTGCCTGCCTGAAAGGCTACGGCGTAACCGCCATCGAGCTGGGCGCGCAGAGCATGGACGACCGGGTACTGGCACTAAACCGCAGGGGGCATACGGCACAGCAGGTGCGTGAAGCCTCCGGGCTGATAAAGGCTGAGGGCTTTGAACTGGGTCTGCAGATGATGACCGGTCTTTACGGCGACAGCAACGAGGGCGCAATAAACACCGCAACGGAAATTGCGGCGCTGCAGCCCGACACTGTGCGCATCTACCCCACAGTGGTGCTGCGGGAAACCGAGCTGGCGCAGCTTTATCAGGCGGGTGTTTACACCCCGCAGACCACAGACGAGGCAGCTGAATTGTGCGCAACGCTGCTGCCCATCTTCGCCGAGCGTGGTATCCGTGTTATCCGCGTGGGGCTTCACGCGGAGGAAAACGTGGAGCGCAATTATGTGGCGGGTGCCTACCACCCCGCCCTGCGTGAGTTATGCGAAAGCAGAATATTCCTTCGCCGTATGACGGGGCTTGCAGGACAATACACAGCGGTTGACTACAGGGTCAACCCTCGTGATGTTTCCAAGGCTCTTGGGCAGCGGCGATGCAATATAGATATGCTGAAAAAGCAGGGGATAGAGGGGCGCATTATTCAGGACGCCGCCGTTCCCCAGGGCGAAATAATCGCCGAAGAGCGCATAGAAGCGCGACAAAAACAGAGCAATTAATCAAAATGGATGGGAGTGACAATTCCTATTGTTTCTGAAATCCTTGCAGATACAGGGCTTTAAGTCCTTCCCCGACAAGGTCAAGCTGGAGTTCGGGAAGGGCATTATATGCACCGTAGGACCCAACGGCAGCGGCAAGAGCAACATCAGCGATGCTGTGCGTTGGGTGCTTGGCGAGCAGGCACCAAGTGCCCTGCGCGTGAGCAATATGGAAGAGGTGGTTTTCTCAGGAACTGCCACCCGAAAGGCCGCCGGTTTTGCGGAGGTCATAATGACCATCGACAACACGCAGCGCTGGCTTGCGCCCGATACCGACGAGGTATCGGTGGGGCGCAGATACTACCGCAGCGGCACAAGTGAGTACAGGATAAACGGCAAGCAGGTGCTTCTGCGTGATGTTATCGAGCTGTTGATGGACACAGGTGTCGGACGCAGCGGTTATTCAATGATAGGTCAGGGCAAGGTGTCGGAGATAGTCGATGCCAGAAGCCACGACCGCAGAGTCATCTTCGAGGAAGCGGCAGGCATCACCAAATACCGCCGCCGCAAGGAGGAGACCGAGCGCAACCTGCAGAAGACCGAGGATAACCTCACCCACCTTTCGGTCATACTTTCCGGACTGGAAGAGCGAGTTGGCCCCCTTGAGAAAGAGGCAGAAAAGGCCAAGCAGTACATAGAGCTGCAGAAGCAGCATCAGGCCTGCGAGATAGGTCTGTGGCTGCTGATACTGGGCAGCTCCACTGATACACTGCGTGACCTTGACTACAAGATGACCCTCATGGCATCTCAGCGCGGCGACATCGACAAGAAGATTGCCGCGCTTGAGGAAAAGGCAGAGCAGAGCTTCCAGCAGAGCCAGCTTCTCGCCGTAAAGAAGGACGAATGTATTCGTTCGGCGGCTGCAATGGAGGAGCAGGCGGTGCGTATTGAGGGCGAGGCTGCGGTGCTGGACACCGAAATCACCCGCGACCGCGCCGATATAGAACGCCTTGACGGTGAGCTGCAGGAAACCCGTGCATCGGGCGGCAAGCTGGAGCAGATTATCGCCGCAAAGGTGCAGCTTATTGCAGACAAGCGTGAAGAGGCAAAGGCACTGGACGAACGCCGCACTCAGCTTCGTGAGGAAATTGAGCAGCTTCACACCACCAGCAGCGGCAGTAGCGACCAGCTTGAGGTGCTTTACGGACAGCAGAATGCGCTGACGGTAGAGCTTTCGGAGCGGCGGCTGGACATGACCAGAGCCGACACACAGCTTTCGGAAATCGCAACCCGTTCGCTGACCATGGACGGTGTTATCGAACAACGCACCGCAGAGATTGGCGAGCTGGAACAGGCCTGCGAAGAAACCCGTCAGGCTATAGAGGGTGCGGCAGAGCAGATAAGCAGCCTGGGCAACACCCTTGGCGGCTACCGTATGCGCCTTGACAAACAGCGTCAGCGTGCGGAGGCATTCAAGGCAGAAGCCGATTCCCTGCGCATCAGGGCGCAGGAGCAGCAGCACCGAGCAAAGGTCATCGAGGACTGCGAGCGCAGCATGGAGGGCTACGACAACAGCGTGCGCAAGGTCATGCAGCGTGCGGAAAGCGGCGCACTGCGTGGCGTTCACGGCCCTGTTTCCCGCGTGATAAAGGTTGACCCCAGATACGCCACTGCGGTGGAAATCGCACTGGGTGCTGCCATCAAGAACATCATTGTTGACAACGAGAACGACGCCAAGCGCGCCATCGAGTTCCTCCGCCAGAACAAGGCGGGTCGTGTCACCTTCCAGCCCATTTCGGTTATCCGCGGACAGGTGATGAACGAAAACGGACTTGACCAGTGCGATGGCTACATAGACATCGCCTCCCGTCTGGTGGAGTGCGACGAGCAGTACAGAAACATCATAAACAGCCTGCTGGGGCGCGTATGCATTGCCGAGGATATAGACAGCGCAATCGCCATCGGCAGACGGTTCAATCATCGCTTCAAGATAGTTACCCTTGACGGACAGGTGGTCAACAGCGGCGGTTCTATGACCGGCGGCTCCACCGACCGGGTAGCGGGTCTGCTTTCCCGCAGGGGCGAGCTGGAGAAGCTGCGTGCTGAGGCGCAGACACTGCTGCAGAAGGCACAGGCGGCAACCGATGAATATAACCGCGTGAAGCAGAAGGCGGCTGCCGACGAGGCAGAACTGGTCAATGCACAGAGTGCGCTGACCTGCGCGCAGGAGGATAAGGTATCCTTTGAGGCAGACCTGCGCATTACCACAGAACGTCTTGAACGTGCAAAGGAAGAGCTTGTGCAGCTTACCGAGGAGCGTGACGGCACAGCCGAGCGTGTGCAGACGCTGGAAAAGCAGCGCACCGATGCACTGCTTGCCTGTGACGACATCAACCGCAGACTGGAGCAGCTTGCCGCTCAGATTGCAGAGCGTGTGGGCAGCATCGACCGTCTGGAAGCGCAGCGCAGCGAGCTTTCCGAGCAGCTTGGGCAGCTCGGCATGAGCTTGCTGGCTATTGAGAAGGAGATCGAAGCCCTTGAGCAGCAGCTTGCCGAGCAGCGTGAGCGCATGGCAGAGGGCGGCGGCAGAGAGACTCGTCTGCAGCAGGACATTGCCGCGCTGCAGCAGCATATAGAACAGTTGACCGAGCAGTCAAGGCAGAAGCGTGAAGAGGCCGTGGCTATTCGCGCGAAGGCGGGCGGCTCCTCCGAGGCAATAGCTGAGATAGAGCAGGAGCGCGACCGACTGGAGCAGGAGCAGCGCGGCTGCCGCAGCGAGGTCAGGGAGATAACCTCCCAGAGAGAATCACTCAGCAGCGAGCTGGGCAAGCTGGAAGAGCGCATTGCACAGACCCGCCGCGAGTACGACAACATCATCGCCCGCCTTATGGAGGAATACAAGCTGACCCGCCGCGAGGCAGAGGAGCAGTATCCCCGGGCGGAGAATGAGGACGCGGCGCGTCGGCAGGTCAACTCCCTGCGCAACAAGATGCGCGCGCTGGGCAACGTCAACATCGGTGCTATCGAGGAATTCCGCGATGTATCTGAAAAATACGAGTTCAACAAGGCTCAGATAGAAGATGTGCTTCGCTCCAAGGCAGAAATGGAGCGCATGATTGCCGACATGACCAAGACCATGCAGGAGATGTTCCTTGACACCTTCGCAAAGATAAACAGGCATTTCGGTGAGATTTTTCCCGAGCTTTTCGGCGGCGGCAGGGCGTGTATGCGGCTGGTTGACGACGAGGACTGCCTCAACTGCGGCATAGAGCTGGACATTGAGCAGCCCAGCAAGACCAAGGGAAGCAATCTTTCCATGTCGGGCGGCGAGAAATCCATTGTCGCTGTCGCGATATACTTTGCGATAATGAAGGTAAAGCCGTCACCCTTCTGCTTCCTTGACGAGATTGACTCGGCACTGGACGAACACAATGTTGTCAATATAGCGAATTACATCAAACGTTTTACAGACACTACGCAGTATATTGTTATCACCCACCGCCGTGGCATGATGGAGGCGGCAGGCACACTGTACGGCGTTACCAAATCTTCCCAGGATGGTGTATCTCAGCTCATCGAGCTGCGGCTCGATGAGGTTGAGGAGCGTCTGGGCAAGCTGGACTAATAAGCACAGGTAATTATTTGAGAGAGAGGGCTTAATAATGGGATTTTTTGACAAGATCAAGCAGGGACTTAAGAAGACCAAGGAGGGCGTATTCGGCCAGATTGACGGACTTCTGAAGAGCTTCCGCAAGGTCGATGAGGAGCTGTTTGAGGAGCTGGAAGAGCTGCTCATCATGGCTGACTGCGGCGCAAAGACTGCCAGCGAAATCTGCGACAGACTGCGCACCCACGTTAAGAAATCCGGCATTAAGGAAGCCTCCGAGGTGCGTGATGCCCTTGAAGAGGTCATCGGTGATATGCTGGAGGGCGACCACAGCCTGAAGCTGACCACTCAGCCCTCGGTACTGCTGATAATCGGCGTAAACGGCGTGGGCAAGACCACCACCATCGGCAAAATTTGCGCACGCATGAACGCAGAGGGCAAGAAGTGCCTTATCGCTGCGGCGGACACCTTCCGCGCTGCCGCTATTGACCAGCTTAACATCTGGGCAGAGCGCTCCAACTGCGACATCGTCAAGCATTCTGAGGGCGCTGACCCCGCCGCCGTTGTATTTGACGCGGCAAACGCTGCCAAGGCACGCGGTGCAGATGTGCTGGTGATTGACACCGCAGGACGTCTGCACAACAAGAAATATCTCATGGACGAGCTGGCGAAAATCAGCCGTGTCCTTGACCGTGAGCTGCCCGACTGCGACCGCGAGGTACTGTTGGTGCTTGATGCCACCACCGGTCAGAACGCGGTCAATCAGGCACGCGCATTCCGTGATACCGCCGGTCTTACCGGCATCGTGCTGACCAAGCTGGACGGCACCGCCCGCGGCGGCGTGGTCATTTCCATCAAGGAAGAGCTGGGCGTGCCGGTCAAGTTCATTGGTGTTGGTGAGCAGATTGACGACCTGCAGGTCTTTGAGCCGCGTCCCTTTGCCCGCGCACTGTTTGATGACGGTGCGATTGAGGAAACCGCTGCTGAAGAGGCTGTTGAGGAAGTCGTTGAAGAGCCCGCAGCCGTTGTCGAAGAGTCCGTTGAGGAGGTCGTTGAAGAGACTGCCGCTGTTGTTGAAGAGCCCATCGAGGAAGTTGTCGAAGAGACTGCCGCTGTTGTTGAAGAGCCCGTCGAGGAGGTCGTTGAAGAGACTGCCGCTGTTGTTGAAGAGTCTGTCGAAGAAGTCGTTGAAGAAGCCGCCGAAGAGGAAGCCGAGGACGATGACCGTGACTACGGTGATGATGTCGATTGGCAGTCCGGCGATGACGATGATGACGACGACGATGACGACGACTATGAGGACGACAATGATGATGGTGACGACGAAGATGACGATGATGACGAGGACGACGACGATGACGACGATGATGATGGTGATGACGATGACAACGATGAGCAGGACGACAAGCCCCGCGGCAAGGGCGTTTTCGCATGGCTCAGAAATCTTGGTAAAAAGAAGTAAGTCGAGTGAAATTTACTGCGAGGTTTGCGCATAATGAAATATGTAATTGCCAGCAATAACCGCAGCAAGCGGGAAGAGCTGCAGCGTATACTGTCTGCGCTGGGCATTGAGATTGTGACCGCACGCGAGCTGGGGCATGAGCCCCCCGAGCCGGAGGAAAACGGCGAGACCTTTGAGGCAAACGCACTTATCAAGGCAAAAGCTTTTGCGGAGGTGACGGGACTGCCCGCCATCGCTGACGATTCCGGTCTGTGCGTGGACGCACTTGGCGGACGTCCGGGCGTGCAGTCGGCGCGTTACGGCGGTGACCACGATGCACAGAGTGCCATCGACCTGCTGCTCAGTGAGCTGCAAGGGGTGCCCATGGAGCAGCGCGGCGCGTACTTTGCCTGCAGTATGTGTTGCTATTGGCCTGACGGCAAAGTTGTCACCGCAGAGGGGCGGTGCGACGGTGCTATCGCCTTTGAGCGACAGGGTGACGGCGGTTTCGGCTTTGACCCGGTGTTTCTCTGCAAAGAGGGCGGCTGCTTCGGCACCATGACCGACGAGGAGAAGGACAGGGTAAGCCACCGGGGCATAGCCCTCCGCCGCATGGCAGAGCTGCTGGCGCAGTAACCGTACATCTTCGATATTGTGTCAAAACGTCTGCAAACGCACTGCATACAGTGTTTTTGCGGGGCTTTGGCAAGATTTATTTACAAGTAGCTATATAAAAATTTACAATTATGAGGTATAATTAATGCTGAACAGCAAACAGCGCGCTTTTCTGCGCAGTGAAGCCAATTCCTACGAAACCATTCTGTTTGTCGGCAAGAGCGGCATAGGCGATGCCCTGATTTCTCAGGCTGACGGTGCCCTGCGCACCAGAGAGCTTATCAAGGGCAAGGCACTGGAAGCCTCTCCCATGTCCGCACGAGAGGCAGCCGAGGAGATTGCCGCCGCCACCTCCGCAGAGGTTGTGCAGGTGATAGGACGCTGCTTCGTCCTCTTCCGCCGCAACGAGAAGGAGCCGGTCGTGTCCGACCGCATACCCAAGGCAAAGAAGAAGTAATGATACAGAACAATACAGAGAAAAAAAGAACACGCCCGCTGCGTATTGCGATGTTCGGCGGCACCTATGACCCCATTCACTGGGGGCATATGCGGCTCTGCAAGATGTACGCCGACAGGCTGGAGCTTGACAAGGTGTACGTTGTGCCCACCAAAACGCCACCTCACAAGGCTTCCTCCATCACCCCCGAGGAACATCGGCTGGAGATGTGCAGGCTGGCACTGGAAGAGCTGGACGAGCGATTTATCGCCAGTGACATAGAGCTGCGCCGCGACGCAACAAGCTATTCCTTCTACACAGTGTGCGCTCTGCGTGAGATGCATCCCGACTGCCGCTTTTTCCTGCTGTGCGGGGCCGATATGTTTGTCACGCTGGAAAACTGGCACAGGTTTGATGAGCTAAAGGAGCTGGTCACTTTCTGCACAGTGCAGCGCGATGACATCGACACCACCGACCTGTATGAGCATGCAGCGCGGCTGGAGGATATGGGCTGCAGCTGCTTCGTCACCGAGTTTGAGCCGGTATCCCTGTCCTCCACCATGATACGCCGTAAGGTGGCGGCAGGGGAGAGCATCAGCGGAATAGTTCCCGAATTGGTGGAAAAGTACATTCTGGAAAACGGGCTCTACCGCAGTGAGGTTTAGCGGCAGGTAATCTGCCATAGGATACAAGAGGTGTGAATATTGACCGTTACTGAAAGGGAAAAATATACTGCAATCCTTAGGGAAAAGCTGGGGGATTACAGGTATCAGCACTGCCTGAATGTGGCAAAGGAAGCCATGCGGCTGGCTAAGATACACGGCGCCGACCCCAAAAAGGCGGAGCTGGCAGGTCTGCTGCATGACGTGATGAAGGAAGCAGACGAGGAAACGCAGCTACGTTACCTGCGGCGCAAGAACAAGCGTCCGACACCGCTGCTGCTCAGCCTGCCCAAGCTGTGGCACGCACCGGCGGGCGCAGCCTTTGTAGAGCTGGAGCTGAAGATACACGACCGTGATGTCATCAACGCGGTGCGCTACCATACCACAGCCAGAGAGGGCATGAGCCTGCTGGAAAAGATAGTGTATGTAGCCGACTTCACCAGTGAGGACCGCACCTACAGCGATGTGGAAGAGATACGAGCAGCCGCTGACCGCGACCTGCGGGAGGCGATGATTATTGCCCTGTCACACACCATATGCAAATTCGGCAAGAGAAATTCTGTAATACATCCCGATACATTCAGGGCATACAATGAGGTATTACTCTCAGGAGGAAATAAATGAGGTCACTCAAAGCAGCCATGCAAACCGCATATACCCAATTCGGCAAAGCATTCAAGCACAAGTTTTTCGGCAAGGATTTCAGCAAGATGCATTTCAGCCTTCCCTTCTTCGGCAGGGAGGAGCAGTACACCACCAGAAGACCTGAGCTTTGCCGCAAGCATACCGATTATTATTCTATCCGCGTTGACGAGCCGGAGCGTTACCGCAGCGGCGTGGAAGCCGCCTCTCTCTTCGAGCTTTCCGACACCAAACGCGGCTACGGCAGCAGGGAGATTGAGAAGAAGACCACCGCATTCGGCAGATTTGTGCGCCGCCATCGTGGAGCAATCATTGCCGCATCTATTCTGTTTGTCATCTCCGCTTCGGTATTTGGCGGAGTACATTATGTTAACAAGCTGTTCCACAGCCAGACCCTTTTCATCTCCGATGAGCAGCAGGCGGGCAACGTCACCATCAAGCAGCGACTGACCACCAGCAAGGAGATGGAGGAGAAGGTAAGCTACTTCCTGCTGGTGGGCGTGGACGACAGCTCGCTGCTCACCGACTGTATCTGGCTTGCCTGCTTCGACATTGAGAAGAGCGACGTCAAGGTCATGCAGATTCCCCGCGACACCTATGTGGGCAACGAAAGCACGACCGGCAAGATAAACAACGTCTACGCAAGCCCCAAGACGGTGGTTTACTGCGAAAAGTGCGGTTATTCCCCCGAGAAGGCAGAGCAGGAGGACGGACAACACACCCTGTGCGGCTCCAAGCTGGGCAAGGTTAAGGAAAGCAACATCAGCGCACTTATCCGCGCCATAAACGACCACTTCGGAATGCCGGTTGACCACTTTGTCACCTTCAACTTCGCCGGCTTTGCAAAGATAATCAACCAGATGGACGGCGTTGACATTCACCTTGATTACCGCGTACACGACCCCGCCATCGACCTTGCGCCCGGTGACCACCACCTGACCGGCTGGCAGGCTGTCGACTTCATGCGCAGCCGCAAGGGCTTCAAGAATGGCGACCTCGGTCGTGTCAGCAACCAGCGTATCCTCATCGAGGCAATGGTGCAGAAGGCACTGAACATGGAGCTTACGCAGATGCTCTCGCTGATAACTGCCTGCTCCGACTGCTTCCAGACCGACCTTTCTCCCGCCGACATCACCGACTACGCCATGCACGCACGCTCGGTTGATGTTTCCAAGATGGAGATGTTCACCATGCCCGGCATTGACCACTGGGTGCGTCCCAACCCCTCATACTTCCTTTGCAACGAGGAGGAAACCGCAGCAATCATCAACGAGAAGCTGCTGCCCTACGGTCTGCCCGATGGCTCGATGATTACCGTCGATGACATCAACTTCCCCGGTGTCAACGACAAGTACACCTCAAAGACTACGGCTGATGATGATACTCCCAAGACCACACAGACCACCACCGAGCGGACAACAACCACCACCGAGGAGCCTGTAATCATCACCACTACCACCACAACCGGTACCACCGGCACAACCGGCACCGCCGCCACTGAGCCGACCACCACAACCAGCACCACCACTACAACAACCACTACCACAACTGAACAGACCACCACCACGACAACCACTACTCAGCAGACAACAACCACAACATTCCCCACGCTTGTGGAGGAAGTCATTATTCCCGCAGAGCCGCAGGGAGGGGGAGTTTCCCCTCTCAGCGACCCGCGGGGATAGATTAGATTAACAGCATCACCAAATAAACAGACACAAAAGGGGTAAAAAGAAATATGAGTATTTCTCCGAAAGAACTTGCTGTAAAGATTGCCGGACTGCTCGACCTGAAGAAGGCCCATGAGCTGTCTGTCATAGAGGTCACTGCCGTAACACAGCTTGCCGATTACTTTGTCATCTGCACAGGTAATTCTTCCACGCAGGTAAAGGCACTGGCTGATGAGGTGGAGTTCAAGCTCAAGCAGGAGGGCATCACCCCCAACCACGTTGAGGGTCACCGCTCCAGAAGCTGGATTGTGCTTGACTACGGCTGTGTGCTGTGCCACGTCTTTGATGACGAGGCGAGAAAGTATTACGACCTTGAACGCCTGTGGGCTGACGGCAACAAGCTGGACAGCTCCGAGTATATTGTCGTTCCCGAGGGCTTTGTACAGCAGTAATTAAACTACAGATACACAATAATAGAAGGAGTATACCAAGATGAGAGAATACAACTTCGGTTCAATTGAGAAAAAATGGCAGGACATCTGGGAGGAAAGAGGCGTATTCCACGCCACCAACGACTTCACCAAGCCCAAGTTCTATGCCCTTGTTGAGTTCCCCTATCCGTCGGGCGCAGGTCTGCACGTAGGTCATCCCCGTCCTTATACCGCAATGGACATCGTTTCCAGAAAGCGCCGCATGGAGGGCTACAACGTACTGTTCCCCATGGGCTGGGACGCTTTCGGTCTGCCCACCGAGAATTACGCCATTCAGAACCACATTCACCCCGCAAAGGTCACTGAGGCCAACGTTGCCCGCTTCAAGAGCCAGCTCCGTATGCTGGGTCTCTCCTTTGACTGGAGCCGCGAGATAAACACCACCGACCCCGCTTACTTTAAGTGGACACAGTGGATATTCCTCAAGCTCTATGAAAAGGGCCTTGCCTATAAGAAGGAAATGGCCGTCAACTGGTGCACCTCCTGCAAGTGTGTGCTTGCAAATGAAGAGGTCGTGAACGGCGTGTGCGAGCGCTGCCACAGCGAGGTTGTTCGCCGCGTAAAGAGCCAGTGGATGCTGA
>SVPT01000026.1 GCA_015065695.1 Oscillospiraceae bacterium
GCCTCCGCAATGTCATCGGCATACCTTTTGGCAAGGAAAAGCTGCTCACGGATTATCGCCGCAGTAGCCATGCGGGTAAAGGGGCCTTCGTCCCTCTCGGAATAGACCGTCTTGGGGTTTTCGCCCAATGCCATCTTCATCGCAACGGGGGCTTTTACGATGATGTCGTCTATCCTGTCGGTGGCGGTCTTGATGCAGGCAGCCTGTCCGCAGATGGCGTTTGCGCTGCCCGGACCGGTCACAACTGCCGTAACACCTGCTGCGGCGGCTTCGCTGAAGCAGCGGTCAAAGCTGTTGACAGCGTCTATCGCCCGAAGCTGCGGGGTAATCGGGTCGGACTTTTCGTTGCCGTCCTCGCCCTCAAAGCCTATGCCGTCCTCCCACATACCCAGATGGGTGTGTGCGTCAATAAACCCGGGATAAATGCTCTTGCCCTGCAGGTCTATTACCTCACTGCCGTCGGGTTGGTAATCGGTCATCTCCCCTATCGCGGTGATAATTCCGTCACCCACCGAAAGGTAACCACATTCGTAATCCCTGTCCTCGCAGGTAACTATGCGTGCATTGATAAAATCCATCTATGCTCCTCCAAATAAAACGGCGGAGTGTTTGCTCACCCCGCCGTAGTCATTCAATTTTTGATGCAGCTTTGCAGCCTTACTGCCAGCTTCCGGGTCCTCTGCGTGAGGATCTTCTGTCGCCGGAATTTCTGCGCATACTGCTGATTTTCTCATCGCTGCTTGCCATAAACCGGGAAAGCATCTCGTCAAAACCCTCCGGTGCGGGTCTTGAGGGTGCCTCCACCTCCGGCGGAGGTCCTCCGGCGGGTCGATCGGTACGTCTGCCCTGCGCCCTGTCACGCTGCGGTGAACGGTGGTCGCTGCGACCGCCTGGTCTGTAACCCTCTGCAGCCTGCTTCATCGACAGGCTGATCTTTCCGTCGGGTGCAACAGAAAGCACCTTTACGGTAACCTGCTGTCCCACAGAAACGTATTCGCGTATCTCCTTGACATAGGTCGCGGCAACCTCTGAGATATGTACCATACCGTTCTTGCCCTCTTCCAGCTCAACAAACACGCCGAAATTGGTAATGCCGGTAACCTTGCCGCTGACTATGCTTCCTACCTCAATGCTCATGAACCTGCTAAGCCCCCTCAAAACTGATTGCCTAATTGCCGGGTCTGATGATATACACTCGCTCGCCGGGATATACCATATTCAGTTCTTCCCGCGCCTTATCCTCGATGTATTCATCGTCGCTGTTTTCCAGCAATTCGGAAAGGGCCTGATTCTGTGCGTTCTGCTGCTCGCACTGAGTTATCAGCACAGCCAGTTCCTCATTCTTTTTTCTGATTGAAGCACGCACCTGTGTCATCGCAAAGACACCCACAAGCAGGAGCAGCGCGACGATAATCAGGTATTTGTGCTTACGCAAGAACTGGAGATTTCCAGCTCTTTCTATAATACCGGTTTTATTTTTCATATAAGCCCTTATGCATCGGACGAAGCGATGCTATCTGCGATTTTAGCGAACAATTATATTATAGAATGAAGATTACATAAAATCAAGCATTTTTTCTCAGATTTCTACTATATTCCCGTGAATTTTTCTATATTTTTGTTTTTTGGGAACTTGCGTTATGCAATCTTGTATACCAATCCAATATATTGCGCTTTACTGCCCTGCAGCACACAATCGCCCTGTCCACCAATGCAAGCAATACCGCTCCCGCCGTTGCCGCATATATACCCCAGCCCGCCAGTGCAGCCAGCACGAATATCACACGCAGTATCCCGCCGGTACACCAGATGCAGAAGTAGAACACGCCGATTGCCGAAGTGACCCAGAAGAAGAGGTCCTGAGCGATGATTGTAGCATAGGAACAGGCAAAAATACGTCTTATTATGCGGAAGAGGTCATAATAAATCCCCATTGCCACGCCGGTCAGCAGCGCCTGCCCTACGGTCAGTGTCTGCTCCAGCGAGAGGCTGTTCACGCTCTCCATGCTCTCAGCGGAACAGCCGCGCAAAGAAGCCCTTGGGCTCATCTACGGCATCGGAATATATCAGCTCACTAATCTCTCCGTCCAGCAGCATCTCGCCTGTGTCCTGGTCAAGGCGGCTGATGTGCAGCTTTACTCCGCGTATGGTCAGCTCACCCATCTCGGTAAGCACTACCACCGTCTGCTCGTCAAAGCTGTCCACGTCCCTGACCCCCGACAGCGACATAACGCGTCGGTTTTCCATTATCACATTGTGTGCAGCGCGGGGCTGAAGCATCTCTCTGTCATTCACCGGCACATACCTCCATCTTTTTTGCGGCACAAACACGTGCCGTCCTGCTGTGAAAGATATATGCGCCGCGATGGGCTGTTATTCCATACCGGCGACAGCGTCCTGGGAAATCTCTCCTTTTGCGGAATCGCCGATTATCTCATACATATCCTGCGCCTCGCTCTTGCCCGCATATTCGTTTATGCTGACAACGCGGACGGTGATGCTTCTCTGACCGAACTGTATGGTCAGCACGTCCCCCACCTTGACCTCATAGGAAGCGCGGGCAACCTTGTCGTTGGCGGTCACTCTGCCCGCGTCGCACGCCTCGTTGGCAACCGTTCTGCGCTTTATCAGGCGGGACACCTTCAGGTATTTATCAAGTCTCACAATGCATTACCTCCCTTGATAAAAGCACAAAAACCGGCCAACTGACCGGTTTTGCACTTTATGTGTAGATTGTTCCCTCTGAACTGATTACTTGGAAACAGCGTTCTTGAAGGGCTGACCGGCCTTGAATACGGGCAGTCTGGACTCGGGAATGTCGATCTCTTCCTTGGTTCTGGGGTTGCGGCCCTTTCTTGCGCTGCGGATACGGACCTCGAAGGTGCCGAAGCCAACGATCTGAACCTTCTCTTCTCTTGCAACGGCCTCAACGATAGCATCGATAACGGCGTTTACAGCCTTGTCGGAATCCTTCTTGGAAAGTCCGGTCTTTTCTGCGACAGCATTGATAAGCTCTGTCTTGTTCATATAGAAAAACCTCCTATTTTTTGTATCATTCAACAGAAAAAGTCTGTTTGAATCTGTTTTCGGGCTGCCGGATTACTCGGCATTGACCAGAATGAGCTTTGCCTCGTCCCAGAGGGTGTCAAGCTGCTCCAGCGTAGCACTCTGCATATCTATACCACGCTGCGCTGCCATCTGCTCAACCAGACTGAAGCGGGCAACAAACTTGTCGCAGGCGTGTGCCAGAGCCGTTTCCGGCTTGACATGCACAAAGCGCGACACGTTGACTGCGGCAAACAGCAGGTCACCGAACTCGTCCTCGATGGCACTCTGCTCACCCGCCGCAATGGCTTCACGCAGCTCACCGATTTCCTCGGTTAGCTTCTCCATTGCGCCCTCGGTTTCCGTCCAGTCGAAGCCTACGCGTGAGGCTTTCTTCTGGATTTTCTCGGCACGCATGAGCGCGGGGAATCCCTTTGGCACGCTCACCATGGATTCTGTCGCTGTCTTCTGCCCCTTGGTCTGCTGCTTGATTTCGTTCCAGTTGCGCAGCACCTCTTCCGGGGTGTCCGCCTGAACATCGGCAAAGACGTGGGGGTGACGGATTATCAGCTTATGACAGATGTCGTGGCACACATCGTTAAAGTCGAAGCTTCCCGCTTCCTGCTCCATGCGGCTGTGGAACACAACCTGAAGCAACAGGTCGCCCAGCTCTTCACGAAGATTCTCCGTATCACCGCTGTCAATGGCGTCCAGCACCTCATAGGTTTCCTCGATGAGATTTTCGCGTATGGACAGATGGTCCTGCTCAATGTCCCACGGACAGCCGCCCGGGGAGCGCAGCAGTGCCATTATTTCCAGCAGATCCTCTATGCCGTATCGACTCTTGAAAGAAAAAGACATTTGGCAGCCTCCATGATTGAATCTCATTCAACCGAACTTATTTTATACTATAAGTCCGCGTTTTTCAAGTATTTTTGCCAATTTTTCGCCTTTGGGAAGCAATAAAACGTCCTCGGGTGAGCGTCTTGAGCGCAAACAGTGAAATTATGTACACTGCTGCAGCCACACAAATTGCCACCAGCGGAACAATTCTGGAAGTTGTGACAGTTTCCAACACCCTGCAGGTACCCCATGCCGCTATACCGCACAAAATCGCAGAGACAAGCGGTTTGATGAAGGTGGACATAAGGTTGAGCTTTATCTTTGCAGTCCTGCACAGGATAATTATGCTGCCGATGACGATAAAAACGTAGCAGGCAAGGGAGCCGTAGGGTGCGCCCATGATGTTTATGCTCATACTGCCCACCAGCACATAGTTGAGAATCAGCTTGATGACCGCGCCGCAGAGCATCAGCTTGACGGGGGTCATCTGCTTGCCCACCGCCTGCAGCATACAGTTGATGGGGGCAGCCAGTGCGCCGAAGATGGCCATGATGCCAAGAACACGCAGCATGGGCGGGCAAATCTCCGCCGCCGCAGTGCCGGGATAGAGCAGGTGGAGAATCTCGCTGCTCAGCGCGCACAGACCGATACCCGCGGGGAAAGCCAGCAGAGCGCCCAGCTTGAATACCGAGTTGATGCTCTCTTCAATCTTGGGACGGTCCTGAGTAATCCATGCCGCCGCAAGATTGGGCAGTGCGCTGGTGCCGAAGGCCTGAGTGAGATAGGGCACCAGATTGTACAGCGTTACGCCGTAGTTGTATACGCCGTAGAGGAATACGGGAATATCCTTGTCCTTCTGGGAATCCAGCAGCTCACCGTAAATCTCGCGCAGTCCGTTGGCGCTGAGGTTCTTGAGCTGGGACTGTATCATAACGCCGTCGATAAGCTGGGTCAGGTTGACCGACAGCACGCCCAGAGCGATGGGGATACCAATGCGCAGGAAGGTCTTGAGAATGGTGCTTGTGGAGGCAGGCTCCGGAGAATTGGCAAGCTGCTCGGCTGTAATGCCGCTGCCCTTTACTTTGTATCTGATAAGCAGATAGATAAGGCTGGCTGCCGAGCCGAGGGTAATGCCCATCAGAGCGGCGGCTGCGGCAAAGGGATAGCTTGCGTTCTGGGCATCGGTAAGGCTGTAGCACAGTGTGCCGTACACCTTTACAGCGTTCTCGCCGCTGCCCGCGCCCGCGCCAATTGTATTGACAGCGTTGAGGAAGGTGTTTTCACCGATCTTGACAACAACGATGGCGGTGCCGAGACCGATTATCAGCTTGCCCAGTGCCTCGATAACCTGAGAGGTGGCGGTAGGTATCATGTTGCGCATACCCTCGTTGTAGCCGCGGTACGCACCCATCATGCAGCAGAAAAATACCGAGGGGCACATGGCGAGTATGGCATAGATGGCCTTTTCATTCATCGAGCCGGAGCCGGTGAGAATGAAGCCGGCTATAACCATGCCGATGAAGCACAGCGTTCCCGTAATGAGAAATGCGTTGCGGGCAATGAGCCGCACCTTCGCCGCGTCACGGTATCTGCCGAGGGTGACGCTCTCAGCAACCTGCCTTGACAGCGCGGCGGGGAAGCCTGCCGATGCCAGCGTAAAGAAGGGCACATAAAGGCTGTAGGCGGAGTAGTAATAGCCCATGCCCGCCTCGCCGATTATGTTGCCGAGAGGTATCTTGAATATTGCGCCGATTATCTTGACCAGAGCAACGCCTACGGTAAGTATAAGGGCACCTTCGACCAGTGTCTGGCTCTGCTTTGCGCCTCTGGTTGCTTTTATATTCCTGTTAGCCGACAAAAGAACACTTCCTTTGGCTTTTATTATTCTATGTACAGACGACAAAATTTCGCAGGGGCACGGTCGTCTGCCTTCCGCCGCCCTTTCGGGCTGTGCGGCAGCAGCGCTAACCCCTGCGAAATATCAGTTACTACTCGGTTTCTCCCGCAGCGGAGGTATTTTCGTTATGCAGATTGATTCTGCTGCCGCAGCGTGAGCAGAAAAGCGCGTTCTTGTCAATTATCGCACCGCAGGTCTCGCAGTATTTCTTGTCCTTCATTCTTGCAATGCGGTTGTTGACCTCGTCCAGACGGGTGTACAGCGCGTCGATGGAGCGGGTACATTCCTCAATGAGCCCGTCAATATCGGTGCCCGCTTTTCTGGAATCGTACACAAGGCGACCCAGTGCCTCATATCTGCTGTCTATTTCCTTTGTTATCTCAGCCGCAGTCAGCTTAAGCTTGGACATATCCACCACACGTCCGGTCTTCTTGCAGACCGTTCCGGCAGCACTCTTTACGGCAAGAAGTGTATCTTCAAAAAATGACATTACAACTGCTCCTTTCACAATAGCCAGTCAATCTACCACTGATATTATACTATTTTTTCCGCCAATATCAACATATAGAGCAAAACATTAACAGCACGTTCATTAATGGCACTGTCAGCAGTATATGCCGTTGCCAATAAACTCACGCAGCAGGGAATTGGCGGGCACACATTCGGTGGGCAGTGTGCGGAAAATACTCAGCTTTTCAATAAGCTGGGAAGCCTGCTCGAAGTAGGGACTGTCCTCCTTGATGCGGCGCAGCAGCGGCAGCGCTATCTGGCTGATGATGCAGGGCTCGTAGATGTGCAGGGAGTTGATGGTCACATTGGCAAGCCGCTTGTAGGGCTGGATGTACTTATCCTCGCCATCCAGCACCTTGGGCCACATCTCAAAGGTTCTCTCCGGCGATGTGCCGCGGAAGAGCATATCGCGCACCATGCGGCGGCAGAGGCGCACCTCTCTTGCGGAAAGTATCTCGGTATCACCCTCGGAGACACCCTGCTTTACGCTGATATACACCGTCAGCATACTCTCTTCGGGAAGACATTCGGTGACAAGCGGGTTGAGGGCATGGATTCCCTCCACCACAACAACGTCGTTTGCGCCCAGCTTGACATGAACAAGCTCATCATCGGGAGCCTGCTTGACAAAGTTGAAGTGGGGCATCATGCATTCGCCCTTGGTGGCAAGGCCGGTAAGACATTCGCGCATCTGGGGCAGATTGAGCGCCCTTACCGATTCGTAGTCGGGCATTCCGTCGGGAAGCAGCGGTGTTTTTCCCTTTCCAAGGAAGAATTCGTCCAGCGAGATGCGGCGGGCGCGCACGCCAAGCCACTCCAGTCTTTCGCACAGCATACTGGCGGTGGTTGTCTTGCCCGAGCCGGAGGGACCGGCGAGCATGACCAGCTTGTTGCCCTGCTTGCCATGCATACACAGGAAGTCGCCTATCTCGTCAATGCGCTTGCGGTACTGCCGCTCCATCTGCATAACCATTTCCTCGGGTGCGTTGACGGCGGCATCGTTGATGTCCTTTACACGCTCGGTGTACTTGATGTAGTAATCAACAAAATTCCTCATAGAACCTGTTCACTGCTCCTTTCCTCTCAAGTATCTGGTCAAATCGTGAAATGTACTCATACGGAAACTTGAAGTTGTAGACACGGTCGATGTTGTTGACACCGGGCTGACGCAGCTTGGTCACACCGCCCGCGCCCACAGCGAGAATGGTATGCGTTTCGTCCATGATATATACATTATATAGTCCGTCATAGCCGGGCAGTGCCCAGCCCACGTTTTCAAGGTTGCCCACCATGCGGGTCTGGCGGTACAGATAGTAGGGGTGGTAACCGCTCTGCGGCAGCCTCTCGGAGCATATGGACAGCATCTCCCCCGCCGTACTGCCCCGCGCATCGGAGCTGCGGGACTGCACAGTGACCATGGTGGAAGCCTTTTTCATGGAGAGGGTATGCACTGTGATATTCTCCGGCTTCATGGACAGCACGCCGTCAAGGGTTGCGGCAAAGGAGGCGGTATCGTCCTTGGGCAGACCGGCAATGAGGTCCATGTTGATGTCGTCAAAGCCCGCAGCCCGCGCCATATCCATCGCCTCGTACACCTGCGCGGCGGTATGCCTTCTGCCAATCTCCTCCAGCACGCTATCGTTGAGGGTCTGGGGATTGATGCTTATGCGGCGCACGCCCTGCTGCTTTATTGCGGCCAGCTTCTCCGGCGTTACGGTGTCGGGGCGTCCTGCCTCTACAGTAAACTCGCTTACGCAGGACATATCAAAATGCTCATTGACCGCGCCAAGCACTGTCGAAAGCTGCTCTGCGCTGAGGGTGGTGGGTGTGCCGCCGCCCATGTATACCGTTTCCAGCCGCAGACCAAGCTCTCTCGCCTGCCGTGCTGTAAATTCGATTTCCTTTACAAGATACTCCACATACTCCGGCAGCAGACGTGCCGCTTTTTCCACCGACTGGGAAACAAAGGAACAATAGCTGCAGCGGGTGGGACAGAAGGGTATGGAGATATACAGGCTGAAAGAATCGGTGCGGGAACGCTCCAGAATGGACTGCTCCACGTCAATAGTATCTCTGCACAGCCTGTATTTATCCTCTGCGCAGTGAAAGCCCTCGGTAAAGAGGCGGTGCGCCTCCTCCTCCGGCATGGTTTCCAGCAGCATACGCAGCAGCTTGGCAGGGCGCACGCCTGTCAGCATACCCCACGGAGGGCGGTAGCCCGTCAGCTCGCACAGCAGATTAAACAGACCGTCCGCCAGAGCAAGGTTGAGCTTTTCGGTGTCCTTCAGCTCCTCTTCGGAAACGGCTCTGCTGTGGTGCAGGTCGGTGGTGTCCAGATGCAGGCAGGTATCCACAGTGCCGCCGCAGCCATCCTGCCTGAGCACCACAGCAGCGCGGAAGTCCTTCTGACTGTCTGCATCGGTCACCGTTCTTATGGGTTCATCGGGAAAGAACAGCCTGCACAGGCGTTCCAGTTCCACGGAAAAGTTATGTCCGGAAATAAATATCGTCATTTTGCCTCGATCATGTATGGGTTATTTTCCCGCTCATAGCTGAGGGTGGTTCGGTTGCCGTGACCGGGATAAAGCACATAGTCCTTGGGGAGCTGCAGGAACTTCTTCAGCGACTTGAGCAGGGTCTGGTAGCTGCCGGTGGGCAGGTCGGTGCGTCCGACGCTGTCGCGGAAGAGGGTATCTCCGGTGAAGATGACGTCATCGCAGACAAAACAACTGCTGCCTGCGGAGTGACCGGGTGTGTACATCACCCTGAAGGTCAGATCGCCTACCTCAAAGGTGTCCTCGTCCCAGAAGAGTATATCCGGCTTGCAAAGCCGCTGGGAGGGGATTCCAAAGATTGCCATGCCGTTGAGGCGGCTGTCCTGCATCGCCCGCTCTTCGCTCTTGTGAATGGCGATGGGCGCGCCTGTAAAGCGGCGCAGCTCATCCGCACCGAGAATGTGGTCGAAGTGGCAGTGGGTAAGCAGAATATACTTCACCCTCTGCGGTCCGATGCGGGTAAGCTGCTCGTACATCTCCTCGGTAATCTCACCCGGATCGATGACCACAGTCTCCCCCGTTCCCTCGTCCTGAATGATGTAGCAGTTGGTGAAAACACTGCTGACAACGTGTGTGCTTATGCGCATTGCTGTTCCTCCAATCCTATAATGTGTCTGTGTCCATAATGATGGTCACCGGTCCGTCATTGGTCAGGTCAACCGCCATGTCGGCACCGAATACGCCTGTTTTTATCTTGTCTGCGCCCAGTGTGCCGCGCAGTATCGCCCCGCACAGCTCATACAGCGGAACAGCGGTGTCGGGGCGTGCCGCCTCCATAAAGCTGGGGCGGTAGCCGTGGCTGCAGTCGCCGTACAGCGTAAACTGGGACACCAGCAGTATCTCTCCCCCAACCTGATCGAGTGAGAGATTCATTCTGCCGTTCTCGTCCTCAAACACACGCAGGCCGGCAATCTTCTTGCACAGTGCCTCTGCCTGCTCTCTGGTGTCCTGCTTGTGTATGCCAAGCAGCACCAGAAAGCCCTTCTGTATTTCCGAATGAAGCTGACCGTCGATGGTGACGGATGCATGGGTTACACGCTGTACTACGGCTCTCATTTTGTTATATATTACCTTTCGCTTATATATTGCTTCTGTCTATCTGGATAACACCCGCCACCTTGCTCAGGCGGGAAATTATACCCTCAAGATGCTCTCTGCCGTTGACAGTTATTGTAACGGTGACAACAGCGTGGTTATCCTTCGTCTGGCGGGAGTTGAGCGCATGGATACTGATATGCAGGTTGGAAAGCTGCACAGTAATGTCTGCCAGCAGGCCGGAGCGGTCGGCGCAGTAGATGCGCAGGGTGGACTGGAACTCCCTGGCTGCAATCTTTTCTGCCCAGTGCGCCTTTATCCACCGCTGAGGCTCGCTGCAGGCGGCAATGTCGGCGGGCACGTTGGGACAGCCTATCTTGTGAATGGAAACGCCGTAGCCACGGGTGATGTAGCCGATGATGTCGTCACCGGGAATGGGGGTGCAGCAGCGGGACATCTTAATCATGCAGTTGCCGATGCCCTCCACCACAACTCCCTCGGAGGAGGAGCGGGACTTGGGCTCTTCCTTGGCAATGATGCCTGTCTGGACGGGGGCAGCCTTCATCATGCGGCTGTAGTCGTCCCTTATGCGCTGCATGATTCTGGACAGTACGATGCCGCCGTAGCCTATTGCCGCATAGAAATCGTCCAGCGTTTCCATATGGGCCTTGCGCACCAGATCCTGCATGAACTCATCTGCCTTGTCATCGGGCAGACGTATACCGTTGCGCTTGAACTCCCTCTGGAGCTCCTCGCGTCCGTTGGTGATGTTCTCTTCGCGGCGCTCGTTCTTGAACCAGGAGCGTATCTTGCTCTTTGCCTCGCCGGTCTTAACTATCTTGAGCCAGTCGCGCTTGGGACCGGTGGTGATTTCCTTGGTGGTCTGTATCTCGACGATGTCGCCGGTCTTCACTGTCTGGGTAAAGGGTACCATCTTGCCGTTGACCTTGGCCCCCACCATGCGGTGACCGACCTGACTGTGTATAGCATAGGCAAAGTCAATGACAGTGGCACCCGCGGGCAGACACTTAACGTCGCCCATGGGGGTGAACACATACACCTCTTCGGGTATCATGTCGGTCTTTATCTGCTGCATCAGCTCGGTTGCGTCACCCGACTCGCTCTGGTTTTCCAGCATACGGCGTATCCATGCCAGCCGCTCGTCCATGCTGTCGGCAGACTGCATACCCACCTTGTACTTCCAGTGGGCGGCGATACCGAATTCCGCAGTCTTGTGCATCTCCTCAGTGCGTATCTGCACCTCAAAGGGCACGGAATGTTCGTCGTTTGCGCCATGCTTGCGTATGACGGTGGTGTGCAGGGAGCGGTAGCCGTTGGGCTTGGGCATGGTGATGTAGTCCTTGAAGCGGTTGGGTATGGGAATAAACATGGAATGAATCACGCCCAGCGCGGCATAGCACTCCGCCACGGTACGCACAATGATGCGCACCGCGTAGATGTCGTATATATCAGAAAATTCCTTCTGCTGAATGTACATCTTGCGGTAAATGCCGTGTACCGACTTTATGCGTCCGTCAATGCCCGCCTCCGGCATACTCTCGTGTACGCGGTCGGAGATTTCCCGCTTGATGGTCATGAGGAAAGCCTCGCGGTCGGCCTGCTGCTCCGAAAGCAGCTCGGTGATGGCGTTGTAGCCCACCGGGTCGAGATAGCGCAGGGAAAGGTCCTCCAGCTCCTCCTTGACCGAACGGATACCAAGTCTGTGGGCTATGGGCGCGTATATCTCCATGGTCTCCTTGGCTATATCGCGCTGCTTCTGCTCAGTGTGGGCATAGAGGGTGCGCATATTGTGAATACGGTCAGCAAGCTTGATGATGATGACACGAATATCCCTGTTCATGGCAATGAGCATCTTGCGCAGGTTTTCCGCCTGATGCTCCTCTCTGGAGGAAAAATTGATCTTGCGCAGCTTGGTCACACCGTCGGTCAGCTCGGCAATTGTCTTGCCGAACATCTCCTCAATATCCGAAAGTTCGTAATCGGTATCCTCCACAACATCGTGCAGCAGTGCTGTCACAATGCAGTCGGAGTCCATGCCAAGCTCCACCAGTATTATCGCCACCGACACAGGGTGTACGATATACGGCTCACCGGATTTCCTCTTCTGTTCGGCGTGCGCCTTGTTTGCAAGAAGATATGCCCGCTCTATCGCGTCCATATCATAATCTCTTCCGCTTTCGTGCAGCCTGATGGACAAATCATCGTATGTAACAAATACCGCCATGAAACACCCCTCCTGTGTTTGTACTGTTTATATCGTTCCTGTTCCTTTATCAGCAGGAGCGCAGCCGCTTCATTATCGGGCTGTCCTCCAGTGATGTCTTTTCTGCCTGCTGCTTTGCGTAAATTCTGCAGCAGCTTGAGTCTTCCTCAAGTTCAATAAAATCCAATGATGCCAGAACGTGCAGGGCTGTGAGCATCTGCGCGTAGGAAAGCCCTCCGCCCTTCAGCCGCTCGTACAGCATCTCATACTGTCCGCTGAAATCCTTTGCGGTGATGTATCTGTACACCGTGGCGCACATGGCTCTGTCGCAAAGCAGCGCCTGCACCTGTGCTTCGGTCAGCTCCTCGCCGCGCATCATGCGCTCGAAGAGGCGACCACCCTCGATAATTGCCTCTGCATCTATGCCCGACAGCCGCATATCCTTTACCTTGAGGCTTAGCTGCAGTTCTCCGTTGTATTCGTTTATGCCCGGCTCCACAAGGCAGTCCACCATATCCCCCACTCCGCAGGGGAGACTGTTCCTGTTCATGCCGAAGCACACAACCTCCTTGAACACCGCTCCGTCCGAAAGGGTAAAGCGGTGGTGCGCGCCCCTGCCGAGGGGACGTATTCCGGTCACCTTCACATTGCGCAGCAGCACCGTCGGACGCGGGTTGTCTGCGCCAAAGGGCTCAAGGCAGGCTATATCGTCCACAAGACTGAGTGTTACTGTCCTGAGCGGCAGCTCACAGTCGTAGGGAAGCTCCTGCACAGGCATACCGCCATGCTCCAGGTCGTACTGCGCCGCGTATTCGTTGAGCCTTATGCGAAGCTGCTCAATGTCGCGGGTGTGCAGGGTCATGCCCGCAGCCGAGCGGTGTCCGCCGTATGCCACAAACAGCTCCGCGCAGGAGGTCAGCGCTGCATGGAGCGAGAAGTCACCGAAGCATCTTCCAGAGCCGCGTGCAATATCACCCTCGGAGGCAAGAATAATGCAGGGCTTTCCCAGCGTTTCGCACAGCCGCGCGGCGGCAATGCCCACAACGCCGTGATTCCAGCCCTCTCCGCACACCACAACCACACGGTCGCAGAGCAGCTCAGGACGTTCCCGAATGGTGTTCCACGTTTCCTCAAGAATCTTCCGGTATGCGCTGCCGCGGTTTATGTTGTCGCTTTCCAGCTCTTCCGCAATGGAGCGGCACTGGTCTATGTCATCGGAAATCATCAGCCGCACCGTCTTATCCGGCTTACCCATTCGCCCTGCGGAATTTATGCGCGGTGCCAGTGAAAATGCTATCCCTGCGGCATCAACGGCGGTACGTTCTATTCCCGCATTGAGCATCAGCAGGCGAAGCCCGGTGCGGTTGCCCTTTCTCATCTCGGCAATGCCCAGCGTGACAAGCGCGCGATTTTCGCCCTTGAGGGGAACAACGTCCGCCACGCTGCCGAGGGCGACAAGGTCGGCGTATTTGCCCACCGCCTGTGCCGTATCCCCCTCCAGCGCACACGCCAGCTTGAAGGCAACGCCTACGCCCGCCAGAGGGCACAGCTCCTTTTCCGAAAGATGGGGGTCAACCAGTGCCACAGCCTGCGGCAGCCTGTCCGTCGGGCGGTGGTGGTCGGTAACCACTGTGTCTATCCCAAGGCTCGCCGCATAGGCTATCTCGTCCACAGCGGTCACGCCGTTGTCCACAGTGACAATCAGCGATACGCCGTGTTCGTTCATCTTGTCTATGACACGGAAGGAAAGCCCGTAGCCGTCCTCGTCGCGGCTGGGAAGCATATACATAACACGCATACCCAGCCCCTCAAAGCAGGTGTACAGCAGTGAGGTTGCAGTCACTCCGTCAACGTCATAGTCACCGTACACCGCAACCAGCTCGTTGTCCTCAATCGCCCTGCGGATACGCGTCACCGCTTTGTCCATGTCGGGCAATTCCATAGGGTCGCCAAGTGGGTACTGCGCTGGGTTGAGCATGCTTTCTATAGCCTCGTCATCGGTAATCGACCTTGTCAGCAGCAGATGCGCCGCAAAGGGCGGTATATTAAACCTTTCCGCAATACTGCGGGAGCGGCTCTTGTCACCCTGTACGGCCGTCCATCTTTTTACTGCCATCGGTCAATTCCACCTTACCTGCTTATTAATTGAATATATTCGCCGCAAGTGCGCTGCATATCTGCGGCAACTCTCTTATGTCGTCAACGGCGGCATCAAACTGCTCGGTGCTGCCGAAGCCGTAACGGGCGAAAATGAACGCGGTGCCCGCATCTCTTGCCGACTGTCCGTCCAGAGCGGTGTCGCCCACATAGACGGGGCGCTGTATGTCGTTTCTCTCCACCACAGTGCGGATATTGTCGGACTTTACGCTGCCCTCAATGCTGCTGTCCTGCCAGTCGGTAAAATACCGCTGCAGTCCATGGGCGGTAAAGAATGCCTCAATATAGCCGCTCTGGCAGTTGCTGACGATGTACAGCTTTGCATTCTCCGACAGCTTTTGCAGAGTTTCCTCCAGACCGTCAAAAAGCACGCCGCCATGCTCGGCGATGTACTCGTTTTCACGGTGCAGACAACGCTCCAGAATGTCGTCTATCACCTCGTCAGAGACGTGAGGGAAAAAGGAACGTCCGATGTCGGGCAGCAGTTTGCCCATCTGGGCGTTGAAGCTCTCCACAGTAAGCTGCCCCAGCTCTGGGTAATGCTTGCTCAGTATCTCGTTCCATGTCATGCATATGCTCTCGCGGGCGTCCCAGAGGGTGCCGTCAAGATCGAAGATTATTCCGTCAAAATTATTGATACTCAAAGACCAAGCCTCCGTGTAAGTGCGGGCAGTTCTGCCTCAAAGTTGACGCCGTAGGTCATGTAGTCATGGTCGCGGCGGGTGCGTTTTACGCAGGCGGAAACGAAGTCCGCTGCTATCTGCAGGGATTCCTGCAGGGAGCAGTTGTTGAGCATTGCCGACAGCAGCACGCTGGTGAAGATGTCGCCTGTCCCGTGGAATGCGCCGGAGATCCATTCAGACATGGCGTAGACATATTCTCCGGTGGTGGCATTGTATGCGGCAGCACCAAGCTGCTTGTCGTCAAAGTACACACCTGTCAGCACGACGGTGTCTGCGCCAAGGGCACTGAGGCGCTTGAGCAGACCCTCTACATACTCCTTGGTGTAGGGTCCTTCCACAAACTCCTCGCCCAGCATAAGAGCCGCTTCGGTAAAGTTGGGGGTGATGACATCTGCCTTGGCGCACAGCTTTGCCATGCCTGCGGGGAAGTCCTCGGAGAAGCCGCCGTACAGCTTGCCATGGTCTGCCATGACCGGATCGACAACGATGAGGGTGTCCTCGCCCTTGAGCTTGTCAAACACCTCGGAAACGATGTCGAGCTGGGTGAACGAGCCGAGGTAGCCGGTGTACAGTGCGTCCATGCGCAGGCTGAGCGACGCCCAGTGGTTGGCAACCGGCAGAATGTCGTCGGTCAGGTCGCGGATATGGATATTGGTAAAGCCGCCGGTGTGGGTGGAGAGCATGGCGGTGGGAATGGGGCAGGTCTCCACGCCCGCTGCCGAAAGAATGGGCAGGGCGACGGTCAGGGAGCATTTGCCGAAGCAGGAAATGTCGTGTATAGCTGCAGCTCTTTTCTGGAACATATTATTCCTCCGTTGTACTTTTATATTTCCCTTTGTATATTTCTTCAATTATTCTAAATCAAGCAACACACAAAGCAATCGGTAATATTGAATCAATTACTGCTCGAAGAGCGGGGTGCTGAAATAACGCTCGCCGGTATCGGGCAGAATGGTGACAACGCGCTTACCTGCGCCCAGCTTGCGTGCAAGGCGCACAGCCGCCGCCACATTGGAGCCGCTGGAGATGCCGCAGAGGATACCCTCCTCACGGGCAAGGCGTTTGGACATAGTCAGTGCCTCCTCATCGGTGATGAGGCAGATGTCGCTGTATATGCTCATGTTCAGGTTGTCGGGAATGAGTCCGTCACCGATGCCCATCTGCAGATGGGTACCGATGTTGCCGCCTGCGAGAATGGCGGCGTGCTCAGGCTCAACCGCCCATATCTCTATGTCGGGGTACTGAGCCTTGAGTACCTCACCGATGCCGCTGATTGTGCCGCCTGTGCCAACGCCCGAGCAGAAGCCGTGTATATCGCCGGCAGCCTGCTCCAGAATCTCCAGACCGGTGTGGTGCTTGTGTACCAGCGGATTGTTGCGGTTGGTAAACTGCTGCGGCACATAGACATTGGGGTCCTCCTCTGCCATGCGCATTGCCGTCTTGAGGCAGTTGTCGATGCACTCGCCGATGTCTCCGTCATCGTGGATAAGAATTACCTCCGCGCCGTACTGACGCACCAGCTTGCGCCGCTCCTCGCTGACCGAGTCGGGCATGATGATGACCACCTTGTAACCCCTTACCGCACCCACCAGAGCAAGGCCGATGCCCTGATTGCCGCTGGTCGGCTCGACGATTACAGTATTCTCATTGATAAGGCCTTCGCGCTCGGCAGCCAGTATCATGTTGTAGGCGGTGCGTGTCTTTATAGAGCCTCCGATGCAAAGACCCTCATACTTGACCAGTATCTCTGCGCAGCCCGGCTCGCAGATGGAGTTGAGCCTTATCATCGGAGTATGACCTATTGCTTCCAGTACGTTGTTGTAAATCAAACCAATCACTCCACTATTATAGATTTTTGGCATTTGCTGTATTTATGCATTGTATCCGCACAGCGCGCCTTATCAATATATAATATGGCGTGACCATTATCAGGTGCAATGCTTAATATTCTATGTAAAAAGGGATTGCTGGGCTTACTGCTCTGCCCAACCGGAGCAGCGTTCCACCGCCTTGTTCCAGATGCGCTTCTTCTCAGCTGCCCATTCTGCCGGTTTCTCCGGCTCAAAGCGTTTATCCAGCGCCCACACCGAGCGCAGCTCTTCTATACCGGAATAGACCCCGCAGCCCAGCCCTGCCAGCATGGCGGCGCCGATGGCGGTTGTTTCCACACAGCGGGGGCGCAGCACAGGTATGCCCAGCAGGTCCGCCTGATACTGCATGACAAAGGCACTGTTGCTGACACCGCCGTCCACGCGGATCTCCCGCAGCGGTATGCCCGAATCGTCGGTCATGGCGTCCACCAGCTCACAGCACTGCAGGGCAATGCTCTCCAGCACAGCGCGGGCGATGTGCTTGTTGGTCGCGCCGCGGGTGATGCCCAGCAGACCGCCTCTGGCGTACATATCCCAGCGGGGTGCGCCAAGACCGGTAAAGGCGGGCACAAAGCTGATGCCTGCGGTATCCTCCACGTCCTCTGCCCAGCGGTCAGCCTGCTGAGGTGTTTCGATGATGTGAAGCTCATCGCGCAGCCACTTGATGGCAGAACCCGCATTGAAGGCACTGCCCTCGAGGGCATACACCACGTCGTCACCTATCTGCCACGCAACGGTCGCCAGCAGACCCGACTTGGAAACAGGGGGCTTGCTGCCCACGTTCATCAGGATAAAGCTGCCTGTGCCGTAGGTTATCTTGGCAACGCCCTCCTCAAAGCAGCACTGGCCGAACATGGCGGCGTGCTGGTCACCTGCGATGCTGGTGATGGGAATGGCGCAGCCGAATATATTCTCCACGCTGACACCGAACTGACCTGCCGAGGGCTTTACTTCCGGCAGCGCGGAGCGGGGTATTCCCAGACGGGTGAGCAGATGCTTGTCCCAGTCCCGCTTGGTGATGTCAAAGAGCATGGTGCGGCAGGCGTTGGTTATGTCGGTGGCGAATACCCTGCCGCCGGTCAGATTCCACAGCAGCCAGCTATCCACTGTGCCGAAGCACAGGTCGCCCGCATCGGCAAGCCGTCTGACCTCGGGCACATTGTCCAGCAGCCACTTCATCTTGCTTGCGGAGAAGTAGGAATCTATGACAAGACCGGTTACGTCCTTTATGTACTGCTTTTCTCCCTCGGCAATAAGCTGCTCGCACAGGGGCGCACCGCGGCGGCACTGCCACACGATGGCGTTGTACAGCGGTCTGCCGGTCGAGCGCTGCCATGCGATGGTGGTTTCTCTCTGGTTGGTGATGCCTATGGCGGCTATCTCCTCCGCGTTGACGGTTGCCAGTGCCTCTCTTGCGGCTGACATCTGGGAGGAAAGTATCTCAAACGGGTCATGCTCCACATAACCGGGCTGGGGATATATCTGCCTGAACTCGTGCTGTCCTGTGGAAACCGTGTTCCCCTCAAGATCGAACACGATTGCCCGTGAGCTGGTTGTTCCCTGGTCAAGAGCAAGTATATATTTCTTCTCCGACATGGCTGCAGCCTCCTTTTTTTCTATATATGGCGAGGCTTCGCAGGGTTTCCTCTTCCCCACGCTGCCTGAAATATTCTGTAACTATTCGTACTGTGCCAGCATCTCCCGCAGACGCTTTGCAACCTCCCGACAGACGCTGTCGGGGGAAACCACAGTGATGCCACCGGCGTAACCCAGAAGCCAGCGAAAAAAGCCCTCGCTGAGAATTACGCCTGTGCGTACCGCAAAGCGCTCGTCTGAAATCTGCCTGTAGGGTATATTTATGCCAAAGCGCTCGGTCACCGCGTCAAACAGCTTCATGTCGCACTCCAGCTCCACAACGACGGAGTGGGTTCCCGCGAACATATTGAACACGCGGCGCATATAGTCGGCGGTGTCGATTATTCCTCGGTAGTCGCTGACCTCGTCGATGGGTCGGGCTGGCTCGGTTGTGCAGACAACGTGGTTCATTCGGTCCACTCGGTAGTGGGAGAGGTCGTTGTACTTGCCGTAGTTGCCCACAACGTAATACTTCTCCTGATTCCACACCAGCGCATAGGGACTGATGACAAACTCTCTGCCGGTGTCGTAGACGGGAATGTTGTTGACCAGCATACGATGTACATAGATAAACCGTATCCTGCACCCCTGTGCGATGGCCTTGTGTATCGTACCGATGGTGTTGAACAGCGTTTCGCTGTCGGTTTTGGTGCGGCTTTGCAGTATTGTTCGTTCGCTTTGCTCATAGCTGCTGCCGTAAAGCTGACGGCGGATAAGCTCCGCCTGATGGTCGCAGGCAACCGATGCCAGCTTCTCCACCAGCCGCTCCGACTGACTGCGTGTCAGCACGGGCGATGACTGTACGGCGTCCACCAGCATCATCAGCTCCAGTGTGTCAAAGCGCGAGTGCGCCAAACGGTAGCCGTCACGGACGCAGCTTCCGCGCTCGATGGGCATACCAAACTGCCGCAGCACCTCGATGTCGCTGTAGATGGACTTGCGCTCGGCGGTTATCCCCCGCTCGGCAAGGTAATCGGCAATCTGCCCGGCGGTCACGCTGTGGGCTGCATCGGTCCTGCGGTGGAAAAGCTCCGCAAGGTACAGCAGCTTCAGCTTCTGATTCGGTTTGCCCGGCATAGGTCAAATCACCTCACAACGCAGCTCCGACAGTCACACGCCGTCGCGGACACCTGCATATATGTAAACACAATGTTAACTGAGCGGAATCAATTGACGCAAATGAAAATATGTGCTAGAATAGACTGAAAAGAGGGGTCGCCGCACACCTATACTATATTCTAAGTATTATAGCACTGTACGCAGAAAAATTCAAGTGAGGCACTGAAGAAATCTCGCTGATACACCACCCCGCCCTATTGCGTATTTTCGGCAGAAACGCCGCATTGGGAACAGGTATCGCATAACAGTTGCGACCTATTATCACGTTACCGGTTTAGTTAACATAAATTTATTGAGGTGAATGGCATTGGAAAACGTCCCCAGCAAGGATTACCGCAGCTTTCAGCATCTTCATTTTGCCGTGTGGAACATGGTCAAGCCCATCAATTACATCTGGATCGATTTTGAGGACGGCTGCGTGCGCTGCGGCACCAAGGACGAGCCGACCGACGCAGTAAAGGACGAAATCGAGGCAATTGAGCAGCGCAAGAACGCCTTTATCGAGCTTATCTCCTACGATGACGAGGGCAAGCCCCTGCTCGGCTTTGACAGCGCAGACGACCCCTATGTAATGGACAGCCGCTGCACCGAGTATCCCGTCAGCGAGGACGACCTCGCCGCATTCCTCTGCGATATGCACGACATGGAGCTGCTCAGCTGGCGCAACCACTTTCCCTCCATGCGCGAGGGACTGTGCTGGCGCATCGACATATATTACGAGGGCGGCGAGAAGCATCTTTCCGGTCAGTCCCGCTTCCCCGAGCATTGGGTGGAGTTCGGCAAAACACTGGGCAATCTGGTCAAGAAGGCACAGAGCGGCACTGACGCAAAGCAGACCGCAGCCGAGTAGGCATTTGCCCCACAGGAACAGAATAACGCAAAGGTCGGAACCGCCACGCAGCGACTCCGACCTTTTTCTTTAATTTTTTCCTTTGCCCTTACTGTATTGCGATAAACTCCGGCTCTCTGCCGCTGAACACAGCAACCTCCCTGAAGCCGCAGTCCTTCAGCATGGCGAGGGTGTCGGCAATGCGCAGCCCCACATTTTCCGCAATATGTGCGTCCGAGCCGACGGTGATTATCCTGCCGCCCAGCTCGTGATACCTTGCGACGATGCTTGGGTGGGGCAGCACATGACCGCCGCGGATAATGCCTGACGTGTTGACCTCTATCCCCTTTTCCCGTTTGATGATTGCCCGCAGTATGTCATCAAAAAGCTGCGGAAACAGCTCGTATGGGAATGTGTTGTCCTCGTAATGCAGGCACTTGGCGATGTAGCCGATGTGCCCGATGCAGTCATAGCAATCGGCGAGGCTTTCGTCGGTAATGGACTCATACACCGCTTCCAGATACCGCCTGTAAGCGGTGGGCTTATCCCCTCCCTGTGTTGATTCGGGCACGCAGCAGTCCAGCCCGCCCACACAGTGGGTACTCAGCAGAACATAGTCAAAATTTGCGGACGACAGAACATCTTTGGTCTGTGCGGCGGTTTCGGGGATATAGCCCGCCTCCAGACCGCTGCGTATGCGGATTTCGGGATATTTCTCCCCCAACGCCCGCACCGATTGCGCCATCTCGTCAAGCTTGGGGACACAGTCGTACTTTTCCATATTGTGTCCCAGGTCCATATGCTCGGTAAAGCACAGGTCGGTTATTCCCGCCCTGATTGCCGCCTCCACTGCGCTCTGCGGCTCCATGGAGGAATCGGGCGAAAACCTTGTATGCACATGATAATCGGGTAATCTCATTTTTTTCCTTTCTATTTTTCTTTGCCTTGTGCATCAATGCTCATGCAGTGGCGGCATTTATTTTACCAATGCAGCCTCGCCGTTGCTCTCGATAATGCTTCTGTAGAAATCAAAGGAGCTTTTTGGGGTGCGCTTGAGGGTCTGGTAATCAACGTGCAGCAGACCGAAGCGGGGGCTGAAGCCGTTGCCCCACTCGAAGTTATCTATGAACGACCAGTAGAAATAGCCGCGCAGGTCAACGCCGTCCTGCATTGCACGCACCATCTGGCGGGCAACGCGGCGCATATAATCCATTCTCATAGGGTCAACAATCTTGCCCTCATCATCGGGATAATCCAGACCGGCGTAGCCATTCTCGGTAAGTATGATAGGCTGCTTGTACCGCTCATACAGGAAGCGGAGATTCCAGTATATCGACTGCTCGTTTATCCACCAGCCCATGGCACTGCGGCGCGCACCAGACGGGCAGGGCACAGGCTCACCTGCGGCGTTCATGGGGAAGCCTCCGTAGGCATTGATGCCGAAGAAATCCAGCGGGCGGTTTATCTGCTGCATATCGCCGCTTTTGATTTCAGGCATCAGGCTGCCAAATTTTTCCAAGCCGTCCTCAGGATAATGACCGAGGAAGATGGGGTCGAGATACCATGCGGCCTGTCCGCAAAGCCCCTCATGAGTAGCGGCAAATGTAGCTTTCCTCGCCGCCTCGATGCAGGCGGGGTCGTTTTCATCAACAGGGTACATTGGCCAGCAGGTAGGCGCAAGACCTATCTTCGCAGGCTTTTTGGCATATTCTCTGATAATATCAACTGCGGCACCATGTGCCAGCAGGGTGTTGTGCGCCATGCGAAGCTGGTCGCACAGGGGCAGCTTGGTAAAAGGGGCAAAGTTGCCCGCACCGAATGCCGCGCCGATATATACCTGCGGCTCGTTTATCGTAATCCAGTGGTCAACCCTGTCGGACAGGCGGTCCACCACGGTGCGGGTGTACTCGCCAAACCAGTCAACTATCTCCCGATTGAGCCAGCCGCCACGTCTGTGCAGCTCGATGGGCAAATCCCAGTGGAAGAGAGTAACCCACGGAGTGATGCCCTTTTCCAGAAGCGCGTCCACCAGCTTGTCGTAGAAATAGAGTCCTGCCTTGTTGACGCGACCTGTGCCCTCAGGCAGTATGCGCGGCCAGCTAAGTGACAGGCGGTAATTCTTTACCCCCAGCTTCGCCATCCACTCCACGTCCTCTTCCCAGCGGTGGTAGTGGTCGCAGCCGACATCTGCGCGGTCGTCGTTGTCTATTACGTCGGGCACGTTGTGGGAATAATAATCCCACACGGACAGACCTTTGCCGTCCTCCTGTGCCGCACCTTCAATCTGAAAAGCAGCCGTAGCGGTGCCCCATATAAAGTCTTTTGGGAATGACATATATCAGCAACTCCTTCACTTTCCTGTTATATATTCATAAAATCAGAACGCACCACCCACAATTATATATGCATGAGATACAGCTTTTAGAAAATAATAGCTTTTTGGCGAAAAAAAGCTTGACATCCGGGTGATGATATATTATATTAATATAGCGCCGAGCGAAAGTCAAGCGAAACGAGGCTTTCCAAGCTTTGTGATTTATCGTTTGTTATCCGGCAATTCCGGCGTTCAAGTGGATTCGCTGGTGTAGCTCAGTCGGTAGAGCAGCTGATTTGTAATCAGCAGGTCGGGGGTTCAAATCCGTCCACCAGCTCCACCGCCCGGTACAATTTAATATGGGA
>SVPT01000027.1 GCA_015065695.1 Oscillospiraceae bacterium
ACTATCAGTATATCCCCGATATGCTTATCGAATATCTGCGAGAAACATATCCGGCTTAGTTCAAAGAAAGAGCATGGCAATTCCAATCTGCTCTTCCAAGCACATGTGTTAATTCTTTATTCGTGTACACCACCGATTTCGAACCCTCCATCTTCGAAAAACCGCCCATCTTCTGCGCTGCGTCTGCCTGCATCTGAGCAGACACGCGGCCATTAAAATTGATATAGACGCTGTCGAGTAATGCTTTCACATACCCGACAGCGTTTTCTATATGTCTATTTTTATGCCTTTTTGATTTTGCGCAATTTATTGTACCTTATCGGTAAGTGCTCTGCAGATTCGGAGTTTGCTCAAAATCATATACAAAAAAACGGACTACGCCACCATCAGGAATATTCCCTGATGGTGGCGTATGTAACGTGGGGGTGCAATCGCCTTAAAACTGTAAACGAACAGCTATGATGCCTCACTAATATAAATGTTCAAAAAATGCACGCTTTCCCTTATGAGATAATGTCATCTATCAAAGAGTAATATTCATCTATTGTATACGTATCATATCCAAAAGTAAGAAAAAAATCAAAATATCGATATTCTATTATATCGCAACTGAATATACATTTCCCATTTCTATACACCAGATAGAATCCATCACCTGTCGAATTTTCTAGCCACTTCGGATATATGATAAACACATCATATTTATGAGTTACAAGTGCATCAGTATCATTTACTACATAGATTGCATCAGGTCCATATCGTATCATCACATATTCGGCTCCATCACTATTAACATCTTCAAGCGGAAAAATAATATCATAGTTACTATTTTTCAAATATTCATATATTCCTGCCCCCACAATTCCAATAAGTGTTATAGTAATTATTATACATATAATAATTCGTTTTAATATTTTCATTTATCTCTCCTCCTATTATAAATCTACATTCGAACAACATAATGCGTTAATTATTGGGTTCAAATGTTTTCCATATGCAGGTTTATTTACCAGTACACACATTTGCTCTCCCTAACCATACACATAAATCCCAACCTCATCACACCTCACCGAGAAAGAAACACAATCCCCTTCCGTTATCGTGCAGTCATCGTTTCCGATGCTTCCGATAATCTCCAGCCAATCCTGCGCAAGCCGCACCACATATACATAATCTTCGTCAATGGTTTCAACGGTGCAGACAAAGTGTACGCAGTCACCGCAAAGACTAATTTTCGGCATAGGTCTGTCGGGCAGCAACTGTACTTCACTTCTGTCAAACTCAGGTATAGTAATCTCAAAATGATACACAGCACCAATGACAGGCTCTTCCCTGAAATGCCATATCCCCTTAATCTGCCCGATGTCGGTTGTTCCGGTGACAAAGATGGTCTGCTCAATGCACTCTGCTTTGGCAACAGTCAGTTTTATGCTTTCACCTCGACTTATAGTTGATTTGGTGTATGATATAGTATATGATTAGGTATATGCTGATTGTATTTTAATTACATAAGCAATGTTTGTCAATTGTGATGACATTTGTCAATTGCGATGACGTTACTTGCACCCCCTGCGCATTCCGCTCAAAACACCACCCTGCTCAGATATATAATAAAACCACACAATCACCCAAGGAGGATAATCCCATGAAAAAGAAATTCTGCTCGTTCTGGTGGCTTTCGCAAATCATCTCCGTCGTACTGGCTTTTTCCGACCCCCACGCAGGCGTTATCGCATTGGTATTGCTTATCCCCATGTTCGTGATGCTTATTGGCATGGCGGTCAGTTCGCCCGGCAAAAGAAATAAGGTAGAAGCCGACGATGACGATTTTAAAGCCAAGCTCAACAATTTTTCGGTCGAGCTGATCAGGATAAGAAACGCCATATCAACCGTTATTGTGCCGGTCTGCATATTGATATTTACCGTTACCAGTTCGCTCATCACGTTCATGCTGCGTACAGCCTTTTCGGGCATGATAGAAGACGAGCCAAAGCTTATCTTCCCGTGGAATATGTGGAACAGCCCAATTCCCGGCAATACTGCAACAATTATTAACGCTATCGCCATAGCCCTGCAGATAGTCGCATTGGTTCAGTATCTTGTATTCTGGATTTCTAGAAGACGCAGAAATCAGGAAAGTGAGTAATAGGCGTAAATGATTTCAACGCCTGTGAAAGAGAGGAAGAAACCGCATGAAGAGATTGATGGTATGTCTGGTTGCGGCTACCTTTTTGCTTAGCCTGTTATCCCTTACAGGCTGTGCTCCGCAGCTTGAGCCAATATTGCCCGAAACCTTCACACAGGTGATGACCGATTATGGCTTGGAAGTCCGTGAGGTGCAGGCTGATGCAGTGCTGTCCGATGTCATCCAACGCTGTATCGTTGCCAGGTCGCCCAATGACTGGCATATCGACTGCTTTGTTTGCAGTGACAATGATTCGGCTCAGATGCTGTACAAGGAATTGCGCAAGGAAATGCGCAGCCACAAGGGTATAGTTACATCATCGCAGAATGTGGGCATTCCCAACAATATGTATTTTGTGTTCTACTCCGACGACAACGGCTATATACGCATTGTGGATAACTGCATTATTTATGCGTTTACAGATAGCAGTACCTTCCTGCTGGAGGTAGCCCCCGCATTGAGAGAACTGGGCATTGTAGTGTGATGCATCTATAGCAGTAATATGATTGACCGGTGAGTTAACGCTGGCGAGTAAACAGGAGAATAATATGAAAAATGCTCTGTTGAAAATATGGGAGTACAGCAGTGTTCCCGTTGTACTTCTGTGCGGAGGCGCAGTGTTTAGTCTGCTGCTTCATCTCTTTAAGCAAAACGGCAGCTATGTCGCTATGACTGTAAGGTTTGCCCTTGCGCTGATACTGTTTGCGCTGGGAATGTTCCTGCTTCGCAGAATGCCAAAACGCTCTCTTGTGGTGTCCTCTGCGGTGATGTGCGTTATTGCTCTGGTATATTATCTGGTGCTGATGTACCGCTTCCGGATTGGAAGCCCTGCGGACCTTCAGAATGTGCAAAGTGTCCTTAATCCATTTATTACGCTGCCAAACAATATCGTTATGCCCTTTGCCGTTATTCTCGGTGCGGAAAACTATCCGGTGATGGCAATCATCGCTACAGTTATAGAAATCCTGCTGCCGATGCTTTTTGCCATTTCAAGCATATTCAATGGTCGCCGCAAGGTGTCACAGGAGCATTGAACCCGCCTGAATCAAAAATGCATAAACACAACCCGCCTGAGCTATGCCGCACAGGCGGGTTTCTTGTGTAGTAATGAGATAATATGCAAAGTGCAGCCCGAAATATAATGCTTTACATACTGCGGGAATTTTTGTATAATGTATATTTGTAACAATATCTAATTCAGTTAAGGAGAACAATATGCTTCAGTTTGAAGAACTTGCACAGCGGCTCAATGCACTGCGTCCGCAGCTTGAGGAGCTGGGAGAAGCCCTCGGCATATCTGCCGGTCGTGAAGAGATTGTACGTCTGGAGGAGCAGAGTGCCGACCCCAATTTCTGGAATGATATGGAAGCATCTCAGGTGGTGCTCAAGCGGCTCAGCGCGGTAAAGGCGCGTGTGGGCGGCTTCGATAAGCTTTCCGCCGCTATTGACGATGCCTCTGTTCTGGTGGAGCTGGCAGACGAGGAGGAGGACATCTCCCTGCTGGACGAAGCCACCGCTGCCGTAAAGGCTGTTGAGGACGAGCTGGAGGCACAGAAGCTGTCCACCCTGCTCAGCGGTGAGTATGATGCAAACAACGCCATTCTCACCTTCCACGCAGGCGCGGGCGGCACCGAGGCTCAGGACTGGGCAGAAATGCTGTTGCGTATGTACACCCACTGGGCAGAACGCCATGGCTTCAAGACCACCACTCTGGATTACCTTGACGGTGAAGAAGCCGGCATAAAAAGTGCGTCAATAATGATCGAGGGTGTCAATGCCTACGGTTTCCTCAAGGGCGAAACCGGCGTGCATCGCCTTGTGCGTGTTTCCCCCTTTGATTCCTCCGGCCGCCGTCATACCTCCTTCGCATCGCTGGAGGTCATGCCGGAAATCGATGACAGTGTGGAGATAGAGATTCGCCCGGAGGATCTGAAGGTAGATACCTATCGCTCCAGTGGCGCGGGTGGACAGCACGTTAATACCACCGATTCCGCTGTGCGCATCACCCATATCCCCACAGGCATCATCACCGCCTGCCAGAATGAGCGCAGCCAGTTCCAGAACAGGGAGATGGCAATGAAGATGCTCCGCTCCAAGCTCATCGAAATCAAGGAGCGCGAGCAGCTTGAGCGCATCGAGGACATCAAGGGTGTCCAGAAGGAAATCGCATGGGGCAGCCAGATACGCTCCTATGTGTTCATGCCCTACACTCTGGCAAAGGACCACCGCACAGGCTTCGAGTCGGGTAACATCAGCGCAGTCATGGACGGTGACCTTGATGGCTTCATCAACGCCTACCTCAAGGCACAGAGCCTTGGCAGACTGGGGAATTTTGAATAATGAGCGAGCTTATACAGATGACTGCCCCCTGCCTGATGGGCTTGGAGGGCATAGTAGCCGGTGAGCTGCGCCGAATGGACGCACAGAATGTTGCAGCCGACAACGGACGTGTCTTCTTTGAGGGAGACATGAACATTCTGGCAAGAGCCAATCTGCGCACCCGCTGCGCCGAGCGCATACTCATAGTGGTCGGACGCTTTACCGCCCTCACCTTTGACCAGCTTTTCGAGGGGGTCAAGGCACTCCCCTGGGAGCGCTGGATAGGCAGAAATGAAGCATTCCCCGTAAAGGGCAGCTCGGTCAGCTCCAAGCTGTTCAGCGTGTCCGACTGCCAGTCAATCATCAAGAAGGCTGTGGTCGAGCGGCTGAAAGCCACCTACCATATCCCTTGGTTTGAGGAAACAGGCGCAATTCATCAGATTCAGTTCCACATAATGAAGGACGAAGCCTGCATCATGCTGGAAACCAGCGGTGCGGGTCTGCACAAGCGTGGCTACCGTGCCCACGGTGTCGCCGCGCCCATCAAGGAAACGCTGGCTGCCGCTATGGTCGATCTGGCTATCGTAAAGAAAGACAGCATAGTGTATGACCCCATGTGCGGCTCGGGCACCATCGTCATAGAAGCTGCAATGAAGGCTCTTGGCATAGCCCCGGGTATCAGCCGCTCCTTTCAGTGCGAGCAGTGGGAGTGCATGGACAACGCCTGCTGGCGCGAGGAGCGGGAGCTTGCCCGCAGCCTTGTGCGCACCGATGCCGCCTTTGAGGGCTTTGGCTTTGACATTGACGAGCAGTGCATCGCCACCGCGCAGGAGAATGCACAGAAAGCGGGCGTGGGAGAGTATCTCACCTTCCGCCGCGCCGATGTGAAGAACTTCGCGCCGCAGGGCGAGAGAGGTACAGTATTCTGCAACCCGCCCTACGGTGAGCGTCTGCTCAGCGAAGAGGAGGCACGCGCAGTGTGCAAAACACTTGGTCGTGTATTCCCGCGAAAACCGGGCTGGAGCTATTCGATTATCACTCCCGAGGAGCAGTTTGAGCAGCTCTTCGGGCGCAAGGCGGACAGGCGCCGCAAGCTGTACAACGGCATGATCAAGTGCCAGCTTTACAGTTACTATAAATAGAATAATTGAGAGGAGGCAATGCAATTGACCAGATGCTTCTTTATCATCAACCCTGCAGCAGGCATCAAAAATGCCTACGAATCCATAGGTGATACGCTGAAAAGTGCCTGTGAGCAGGTTGGCATTCCCTTTGAATATAGGCTGACCGAATACCCCGGTCATGCACAGGAGATTGCCGCGGAGATTGCGGGGCAGGCAACGGAGGAAAAACCGATACGCATCTTCTCCGTTGGCGGAGACGGCACCCTTTTTGAGGTGGTCAACGGCATTGTCGGCAAGCCCTTCTGCGAGCTGGGCTGTATACCCTGCGGCACCGGCAACGACTACATAAAGTGCTACGGCGACCGCTCCGAGTTTCTTGACATAGCCGGCTACATAACCTCCGAAGCTGTCCCTGCCGACTGCATAAAGGCGGGCGATGTGGTTTCAATAAACATCTGCTCGCTGGGTCTTGACGCAAAGATATGCGACCGAGCCAACTTTCTCAAAAGCAAGCACAAGAATATGCCCGGCTCCAAAGCCTATGACAAGGCACTCGTCCAGTGCTTCCTCGGCAAGCTGTACAACGACCTGAAGGTTACTATTGATGACGATCAGGTGTACGAGGGCAAATACCTCTTTGCGCTGGCTGCCAGCGGCAAGTGCTACGGCGGCGGCTATAACAGCGCACCGATGGCAGAGCCCGCTGACGGACTGCTTGACTTTATCCTTGTCAAGTCGATCAGCCACCCGCGGGTGCTGACCATGATTGGTCCGTACAAGAGCGGAAAATATTTTGGTATGCGCAGATTCAGGAAGATTGTCGTCCATGCCAGAGGTAAGAAGATGCGTGTGGAAGCCAAAACTCCCGCCATCATCAACGTGGACGGCGAATGCAGCCGCATCAGTGACCTGACCATAGAGGTAATGCCCGCCGCTGTGCGCTTTGTCGTGCCCCAAAGCTATCTGAAAAAATAGCGAAGAAAGCTGACAGGCGTATTCTCAATGGAACAAACAACAAACCCGCACCAAAACAGGTGCGGGTTTTCTTTGCATATTGCGATTATTGCAAAGCAACTTATGCCTCAGCAGCGGCCTGCTTTTTGCGTCCAAACAGCCGCCAAGCGCCTGTCGCGTTGGAAACAAGATAGCCAAGCTCCGCACAGGCGATGCCGCCGAAGATGTCCAGCACCAGATGCTGCCTTGTAAACAGTACCGAGGCGAAGACAAGGAACATCAGCACAAAGCAGAAGACCCTGTACCAAGAGGGCACTTTTTTGCAGCCCACCAGACCACGCCACGACATCCAGCTTGCGAAGCAGTGCAGGGAGGGGAAGAGGTTGTCGGGGGTGTCGGAGGCGTACACAATGCGCAGCAGCGAGGTGCATAGGTCATCACCCTGCAATTCGGGGCGCACCATGATGGTGGGCATAAAGATGAAAAAAGCGGTGCAGAACAGCTTGCCGACAATCTCCGCGCTGAAGAAGCGGTGGCTGCGCTCCATATCCTCCCGAGCAATGAGCCAGTAGCTTGCTGCCCAGCTAAAGTAGCAGCCAACGTATATCAGCACCCACTCTGCACGCAGCGGAATCAGCTTGTCGATGGGGAGGGATATGTCGTAGTGGTACCAGCCGCGGGTAAACAGGCGTGTGCCCTGAAAGCTGAGTACGTTGATAACCAGACAGAGTATCAGGGGCAGCCATGAGTATGCAGGAAGAAGCTGAAACCTTTTCCGGACGGGTTTGCTTTCCATATGCTGTGTCATCTCCTTGCAAATAAGAATGTTCTATCTGCGGTAATCTGTCTCTCCCAGTTTTATGGGCTGCGGGTTGGCAAGCACCCACATTACAGTCAGCTCGTTGAGTCGTTCCAGTGTCTTTTCATCGGAACGGGGTGATACGGTTTTACAAATGCGTATTGACTCTTTGGTCAACTCTTTGCCAAGTCCATCAGCCATGAGGAAATACCGCTCCATTGCGCGCAGCATCTTTCGGTGGTCATTACACCAGTTGCAGCCGCCGTTGTCCAGTATCTCATAGAGCAGCTTGCCCACCAGACGTATCTGCTCACCCTGAACGGTTGCGGCCTTGCCGCTTCCGGGCACCAGCATATCCCACAGCTCCTGATGCTGCTTCTGCCATGTCGTCTCTTTGACGGTGATGGGAGAAACGCCATCGTGCATTACCCTGCGCGGGACAGGCGGTACATCAAACAGCGCATATAGCCCGTCCAATGCGGCGCTTGTCTTTTCGACCAGTGTCATGCCTGTTTCATCAATGGCTTCGGTGCTGAAATTTGCGCGGTGAAATTCAAAATTCTCTCCAAGGCTGCGCACATAGCCCTTGGTGTGCTCGGTCGTCATTGCGCCTGCATCAAGCAGCAGCCGTGCAGCTTCCAGTGCATTCGGAAGGTCGATGTTTGAGCAGCGGGACAGCAGATAGTCAAGGGGAGTGCCGCGCCCGTTTTTGGTGTCGCAGTTGACATCTGCACCATGCTCAATAAGCGCGGCAATCGCAACAGGCTTGCAGAGACCACAATATCTGTGGAGTGGTGTTTCACCCCAACGCCCGAATGTATTGACATCGGCTCCTGCTTCAACAAGAATACGAAGGTTTTCGGGGTTTTCTGCCTGAAATGCCGCCGAGGGCATACCGTAGCCGCAGTCGCTGTTGAGGTCTATGCCACTTGCGATGATATAGCGGATATGCTCCGGAGTAAGTCTGCGGAAGCTGAGTATGTTGCAGGTGGTCGCTCTGCCCGTTGTAGCACCCACCTCGCAGCGGTCAAGAGCCTCACTGAATGCCTGTATGTCACCGCTGTCTATTATTCCCTGCATATTATCGGGAAGAGTTTTTCTCTTTTTTACCATGCCCTTTTCTCCTTAACAGTGCGTTTCAACCGCAGAAATGGCGCATTACAGCTCCCTCATTCTGAACTGCTTGGGAGTGATGCCACGGCGTTTCTTGAAGCTCTTTATCATGTGGCTGCAGTCGGAAAATCCGGTCTCCTGACTGATTCGGCTGAGGTCGTACTGGGTAAAGAGCAGCAGCTCCTCCACCTTGTAAATGCGCATGGCTTCTATGTATTCCTTGCAGCTTGTGCCGTAGAGGTCACGGAAACGGCGTGCAAAGTAGGAATAGCTCATGCCGCACATGGCGGCAAGCTGCTCCACCTGCAGCTTTTCTTTCATGTGGGTGTCGATGTATTCGGTGATTTCCTCCAGTGCGCACTGGGATTCGTCATCGGGGGTGTCGCCGTCAAGTACCATGCCCTGCTCCTGCCAGAAGCGTATGATGCTCACCAGCAGGTTGGAAAGCTCGGCCTGCACCACAAGGTCGTAGCCGTACTGTTTTTTCGTAGTTTCCTCGGCGCACCGCTCGAGCAGCTCTCCGCAGCGCATCTGTGCGGCGGCGTCCTTGTCAAAATGCATAGGCATACGCTGCTCCTCTGCGCCCTTGAAGATGCGGCGCAGCTTGGGCGTGTATGCCGAGCTGATGCGAATTCTGCCCGCATCAAACTTCAGCAGTATGTACCGCAGGCTGTCGGTATCCTCAGAATATACCGAATGGACAGACTGCGGGGGGAAGAGGAGCATATCACCCTGTGAGAGGTGATATATGTCATCGCCGCAATGCATATCGGCAGTGCCCTCAAGCATGAAGATAATCTCCGCGAAATAGTGCCAGTGAGGCCGTACAGGAAAGTTCTCCTTTGCGGCGTGGTAAACCATACATTCTATCGGTGTGTTGAGAGCATCGCTCTTCTCAAACAGATTGTTCATGCTGAACCTCCAATAGATTTGTACTATTATTTGCTATGAACATTATAGCATATATTGACTGATATAGCTATACTGAATACAATGAATATTATTATGAGTTAATGTGCGGATTTTTGTGCTTAATATACCTAAAACGCACCTGAAAATATACCTAATAAACCTAACGACACCAATTCAAAAAGGAGAGCAATCAATATGAGGAATTTCAACTTCTACAGCCCCACCGAGTTCGTTTTCGGCAAGGATACCGAGAATCGCTGCGGCGAATGCGTAAAGAAATACGGCGGAACAAAGGTGCTGGTGCATTACGGCTCCGGCTCTGTAGTGCGTTCCGGTCTTCTCGACCGTGTTTGCGCTTCCCTTAAGGAAGCCGGTGTCGAGTACGTCATGCTGGGCGGTGTTCAGCCCAACCCCCGCGATACCAAGATTTATGAGGGCATCGAGCTGTGCCGTCGTGAGAACGTAGACTTTATCCTCTCCGTGGGCGGCGGCTCCTGTATTGACAGTGCCAAGGGCATTGCCATCGGCGTTCTTTATGACGGCGATTTCTGGGATTTCTACACCAAGAAGACTACCGTTACCAAGGCTCTGCCCATCGGTACTGTACTGACCATCGCAGCAGCGGGCAGCGAAGGCTCTCCCAGCTCGGTTGTCACCAAGGAAGAGGGTATGCTCAAGCGTGACGTGGGCTCCGACCTTATCCGTCCCCGCTTCTCCATACTCAATCCCGCACTGACCGAAACCCTGCCTCCCTATCAGACTGCCTGCGGCGCAACCGACATCATGGCTCACATCTTCGAGAGATATTTCACCAACACTCCGGAGGTTGAGGTCACCGACCGCCTGTGCGAGGGTCTGCTGCTGACCATGGTCAAGGAAACTCCCCGAGTCATCGAAGACCCCCACAACTACGAAGCCCGCGCCAACATCATGTGGGCAGGTACTGTGGCACACAATGACATCGTTGGCGTTGGCAGAAGTCAGGACTGGAACAGCCACATGATAGAGCATGAGCTGTCCGGTCTCTACGACTGCGCACACGGCGCAGGTCTGGCTGTCGTCATGCCCGCATGGATGGAGCTTGTCTACAAGCACGATGTCATGCGCTTTGCTCAGGTTGCAACCCGCGTGTGGGGCTGCGAGATGAACTTCCAGAATCCCGAGGTCACCGCTGTGGAGGGCATCAAGGCATTCCGCAGATTCCTGCACTCCATCGGTATGCCCATCAACTTTGAGGAGCTGGGTGCAAAGAAAGAGGACATTCCCGTGCTGGTGGAAAAGCTGGGCATCGGTGACGGTAAGACCGGCGGCTTCGTTGAGCTGACCAGAGACGACATCGTAAAGATTTATACCATCGCCGCAGAAGCAAAACTGGACTGAGGTTTGGATAACGGAGGAAAACACAATGACAGAAGTAAAGGGTAGATGGGCACTTATCACCGGCGCAAGCCGAGGAATAGGCAGGCTGTCCGCGCTGTTTATGGCAGAGCAGGGCTGCAATCTGGTGCTGCACAGCCGCTGTGCAGAGCATTGCGAAAGCATACTTGAGGAGGCACGTGCGAAGGGCGTTGAGGCATACGCTGTTTCCGCAGAGCTCTCCGAGCCCGCACAGTTGGAGAAGATGCTTCAGGAGATTGACAGCCGCGGCACACAGATTGACATTATCCTCAACAATGCCGGTCTGCAGATTGCCTACCGCACCGATTACTATAAGACCCCTGTCAACGACTATACGCACAGCTTCCTCGTCAATACCATCGCTCCGATGATGATATGCTACCACTTCATTCCCGGAATGATCGAGCGTGGTTTTGGTCGTGTTGTCAACACCACCAGCGGTATCCGTCTTGAGCCGGAGCAGGCGGGTTACTCCGCAAGCAAGGCCGCGCTGGATAAGGTCACCGTTGACCTCGGCTCCAAGCTGGAGGGTACCGGTGTAACCATCAATCTGGCAGACCCGGGCTGGTGCCGTACCGACCTTGGTGGTCCCAACGCACCCAACGCTCCCGAAAGCGTAATTCCCGGTATTGTTGTCGGCGCATTTGTCGATGATGGCAAATCGGGACGCTGGTTTGGCGCGCAGGACTTCGCAGGCATGACTCTGGAAGAAGCTGTGGCAAAGGCACAGTCCCAGAAATAAACAGATAAAGTAGAATTAATTGCGCCCGCACCTGAAAAATGGTGCGGGCGTTTGTGTTGGTTATGTATCTGCGAAACGGTTTACATAAGTGTGTAGGCTGTTACAGCACAACCTCAACCTTTTTGGAAATGCGCAGGCTGTCAGGTGTTACATTACATTCGTAGGCGAGTACGTCCACACCGCTTGCGGCAGCGCGGCGCAATGCTTCGCCGAAAGCAGCGTGCCGCTTGTCGTTGGGCGAAAAGCAGCGCACTCCCGCCATCTGAACAACAAACAGCACGCAGGTATAGTACCCCGCTTCTTTGGCGCGGATAAGCCCATTGAGGTGCTTTACACCCCGCTCGGTGGGCGCATCGGGGAAGAGGGCAGTGCCGTCCTCCTCAAGGGTGACACCCTTGACCTCAATCAGCCCCTCGCTGCCGTCCTCAAAGCGCACAAGGAAGTCGAAGCGGGAATCACCATAGGTGTATTCAGGGCGAATATATACAGGCTTGCCCTGCTTGGGCAGCAGTATCGTGCCGTCTGCCAAAGCCTCGTGTACCACGCGGCAGGGTGCCTGCGAATCCATATTGACCAGCCGGTCAGCCTTGCGCACAGTCACAAGGTCGTACAGCAGCTTGCGTTTGCCCTGCCGTCCCGAGAAATCCTCAAGGAAAACCTCCACCCCCGGGATAAGCAATTCCGCGCATCTGCCGGTATTCTTGACGTGGGCAGCAACCTCGCTGCCGTCAAGCTCAGTAAGTGCGACAAAGCGGTTGGGGCGGGAAAGAAAAAACGCCGAAAGAATATTTCTGTAAACCATCTTGCAATCACCATGCTTTATGCTTTCTCAGATAATTGTACAACAATGGGCGGCAGACATCAATACCAAAACAAAATGGGGCATGATAAGGGCAGTGCCATCACCATATTCACAATAAATGCTGTTGTAAAAGAATGTCAGTTGTGGTATAATGACAGAAAAAAGAAAGGAAGCTTTGAATTATGGCTGATATTTCATGCGAACATATTGTACAGAAGAAGAATGAACCCAAGGACGTTGCGATTACCGTTGCCAAGTGCGCAGGTGTTGTGCTTGCCGCAATCGCAATCAATGTTGTGATAATTGGCACAGGTTCACCTCTCGTGGGGGTGGGTTTGCTTGCCCTTGCAGGTGCAATCTGGCTGGCCAAGATTTTCTACGAGCACAGCAAGATTGAGTACGAATACAGCTTTGCCGATACCAGCAACGAGCTTATCGTAGATAAAATCATCAATCTCAGCGCCCGCAAGAATCTCGCTGTCGTCGGTGCAAGAGAAATTGAAGAAGCAGGCGAGTATAAAAAGGATTCCTTCAGCGTAAAGTGTGACAGAGTGTGTAACTACGCAGGCTGCAGTGAGCCGGGTAACGCTGTGTATTTCGTCTATAAGGAGCAGGGCCGCAGAGTTTGCATCATTCTGGAAAAGGACGAAAAGGTATTCAACGCACTCAAGCGTGCAATGGACCCCGCCGTCTACCGTGACGGCTTCCTCCGCAGAAAGTAAGAGCAACCACAAATTCAGGCAAAACGAGGCTGAACGTAATCAATGCAGATACTGACAGTTGAACAGATAAAGCAGCTTGAGGCGCAGTTTGCCGAGCAGGGCAACGACCATATCAAGCTGATGGAAGAGGCGGGAGATACCATTGCCCGCTTTGTACATGAACGCTTCGGTATACAGGGCAAGGCTATTGCCGTTGTGTGCGGACACGGAAACAACGGCGGTGATGGTTTTGCCGCCGCCAAGAAATTTTACGATAACGGCGCAAAGGTGTGTGTCCTGCTTGCCGATGGCGCGCCCACAACGGACGATGCCATAGATATGTTTGGTCGTGCCGAGCGGGCGGGTGTGCATATGGTCATATGCTCCGACCCGGAGGCAGCCGAAAGCGTCGACCGCTTCATACTCGAAGCCGATGTAGTAATCGACGCGCTCTTTGGAGCGGGTTTCCATGGCGAGATGCCGGAGCATCTTGTCCACCTGACCGAGCTTATGTGCATCACCGAGGCAGAGGTTATCAGTGCGGACATTCCCAGCGGCGTCAACGCCAACACGGGCGAGGCTGCCGAGTGCAGCGTCAAGGCCGACTACACCCTCACCTTCACCGCCATGAAGCCGGGTCATATCATCTATCCCGGCGCAGGCAGATGCGGCACTATACTGATAACACCCATCGGCATTGCTCCTGATGCAGTGCGTGATATGCCCCCGCAGGTTTCCATCGTGGAAAGGTCTATGGTCAAGCTGTGCTTCCAGGAACGCGAAAGCAACACCTACAAGGGCTCATACGGCTCGCTGCTTGCCGTTTGCGGCAGTGAGGGCATGGCTGGCGCGGCGGTTTTCGCAGGTAAGGCTGCTGTGCAGTCGGGCGTGGGGCTGGTGCGCATGGTGCTGCCCAAGAGCATTTATCCCATAGCTTCCTCCCACCTCATAGACCCGGTGTATACCCCGCTGCCTGACAGCCAAACGGGTACTCTCCGTGCCGATGCAGCCGACCGCATAATGGAGCTGCTCTCGGGCTGCACAGCCTGTCTTGTCGGCTGTGGTCTTGGCTGCAACAATGACACCAAGGCTGTGGTAAAGCGCATCATCGAGGAATCCACTGTGCCGGTTATCATTGATGCCGACGGTCTTAACGCCATCGCTGACGATACAGAGATACTCAAGAGCAAGCACGCGCCCATCATCATCACACCTCACGCGGGCGAGATGGGCAGGCTTACAGGCAAGAGCGGCGCGGAGGTGCAGACGACCCGCCTCAACACCGCCCGCGATTTTGCGCAGGAGTACGGCGTGTTTGTTGTCCTCAAGGGCGCAGGCACCATCATCGCCTCGCCTGACGGTACCGCTCAGGTCAACATGACCGGCAATCCCGGCATGGCAAAGGGCGGCTCAGGTGACGTGCTTGCCGGAATCATCGCATCTCTGGCAGCACAGGGACAGAGCGCAGGCGATGCCTGTATGTGCGGCGTGAATATCCACGGCACAGCAGGTGACAAAGCCGCAGAGCGCTTCTCACGCACCGCAATGACCCCGATGGACATCATCTTCGACCTGCCGACAGTGTTTCAGGAGATAGAGCACTGACGCAAAAACAAATAAAGCCGACCGGCAAAGGGGCGTATGCTGCCTGTGGCGGTCGGCTGTTTTTCTATATTGCAACGCATCAATGTTAATCTGTAATCACAGCGCAAATTTATATTGCATTTCATTCCATGCTATAGTATAATAAACAAGCTATGCCGGTGTGTTGGAATTGGCAGACGAGGTGGACTCAAAATCCATTGCCAGCGATGGCGTGCGGGTTCGACCCCCGCCACCGGCACCAGACAAGACAAATCCGAACCCTGTACCGATTGGTGATGGGTTCGGATTTGTTGTTTATCTTGAATAAACCTATAATGTCGAAATCTTTAGTGTATCACGACACGAAACGTGCCATGATGTACTAAATAGCGTAAGTATCAGGAAAAACGAGGGCGAGCGGTGAGATTTACACCATTTTATACACCATTTGTGAGAGATTTTGAAGAGTGAAAGAGCCTGATTTGACGAGCAAAATATGAGCAATGATTTAAGGACCGGGGGTGTGTTTTCCCGGTTCTTATGTTGTATATGACTCTTATTATTTCAGCACTGTGTTTTTCAGAGTCAAGTGGGAGTTGACGAATGCAGTTTCATCAAATATACGATCTCACCAAAAGGTTGACACTACAATCCTACATATTTTGCGCATTTTGGTTAAATGCTAACAGCGAGGATCGCAACCCTTTCGGGTACTTTCCTCGCTGTTTACATTATTTGAGGGCTTCATTTTGCGACAGTTCATTTACGGAGAACATATTGCAAAACTGATAAAACACGTTAATTATGTTTAGCCAATGCAAATTTTCTGGATCGTTGATCAGATAGACTATCTCCGTTTGGCCTTTACACTCCTACACACATATACAAGCAAAAATACAAAACATTGAATAATGACTAAGACCATAGCATATACGACGGTTTCCATTAGCAAATCACCTACGGTACTATTTCTTCCGATGCTCATCCCATACGCTCCGTTAGACGAATATATGTGCGGAAGCGATAGATACAACACGTCAGCAATCAGCCAATCGGAAACCTTCGTCGTAATAATCACTGCACCTATCAAAAACATCGCTATCATCGAGCCAAAAAACAAGATGTATGCCTCGTTGCTGGTTCTATAGTATTGAGGGAAAATTGATGGAAAAACCATAAACTGAAGCAGATACAGAAAAAATGTGATACCTGATGTCTTTAATACTAATAGCGCAGATTGCTTAATAGGACAGTTTTTCATATGAACCATATTCCGTATTTGACGAAATGAGATAATAACTTCCGGGGATATGTGGATGCTCCATTCCTCCATGGAAAGGTATCTCTCCACTGGCAAGAATAAAAGTCCTCCTCGCTGTTGAGTACACTCCTTTCAAATCGATGCCAAGCCATGTAGTGATGCCACGCCCAGTGCGAGCCTTGATCTCTTCGGAAGAAGCCAAATTAGCTATATTTTGCGCAACGTACGCAGGGCTGTAAGTCACTTTGATTGTGTAGCCTGGCCACAGACTCTTTTTCTCAACATCACTATACTTTTTCATCTTGCCAGTAGTAAGCGTGTTAATGTACTTATCGTATGAATCTCCAAAACGAATGGCTCCGTCTGTAACTTGACCATCACCGGAACTGTAGTCAATTATATAGAATGAATTCCGATTTTTTGTCATTGCGTAAAAATCTGTTACAGCATTATCAAGAAAACTACTCGAATTGTAGTCACCTGCTCCGAATAAACCTTCAAATGTATTGGGCGCATCATCATTAGGATCTCGATCCTCGTACTTCTCTTCAATGCTGATCGAAAGAGTTTCACCGTACTTCTTGAACCCCCAGTCACACAGAGGCAGATAAGTAACTAGATCGTCTTTGTTTCGGATATTGAAGATCGTCTTATAGGATTCAGCACTAGTGTCCGTAGTAGTGAAAGGACTAGCCATTGTGTAAACATAGGAATAATGATCGTCGAGATCTTCAAAATGTGCCCCCAATATATTGGCGATGCCAGCACCTCTTGAATGACCAGAAATAAATATGCTCTTTTTTATCGATGGATCAATCTTTCCTGATGCCTCCAATTCAGCAATATACTGGTTATAGGCTCGTAAAATGCGAGTCGCTGCAACATCAAAGCCTTTGTGATTAAGCTTATTGATCCAGTCCGGATGCTCTCCTGTCATATCATAATATGCTTTGGTATCGGAGCCAATATCAAAATTGCTGGACCATTCAGCCTGTGTACCGTTAGTGCCTCTTACCATAAGGAAAATAACCTCTCGTTGTTCTCCCTGATAAGATACTAATCTATGTCCAAAGAATACTTCGGCAACATCATCGGCATCAACGCTCTGTTTCTTACTATCAAGGGTCGCATAGGTCGTGGCAAGGTCAACTTCATCGATATTTACACAATCGTTCAACCCGAACAGTTTTCCTAATGCCACTCCATTACTTCCTTTTGTTGTTCCATTTGCACCTTTGGTTAATGTAAGGTAACCATAACTCTCGTCGTCGCCAATCATTTTCTCTTCATACATATCCAGAGCAAACAAACTCGCCAGTTCTGCCAGGTTCTTATGGTATTTTGTATTGTCCCTGAAGAACATTGTGTAATCCACAGTGAAATCTGCATTGAAGTGATATTGATTGCCTCCAGATATGTGGAAAACCTTTGCGCTAAAGTTATTGTTGTTAATTGCGGAACTGTCAATCTCCATATTGTCATCTATGCCGTCGTAATCCGTATCGGCAGAAGTCGGATCAGACATCATCCACACATATACTCGACCTGTGCTCTCGTCATATTTGACTATCAACTCCTGACCGTTCAATAAGCCATCATTATCGAAATCTCCGTCCAGATCCGCCTGAACAGCCTCATAGCTAATACCTGCAGTCTTAAACGGATTAGTTTTTCCCGTACCTAACCTAAGACTGCCGTCACAAAGCTTTTCGGTGAAATAGTCAGAAATGGAATCGCCGTTGCTATCAGTAGTAATATCCACGGTGTTTCCTTTGATTTCTGTGAAAGCATCGGTAATACCGCTGGTTACTGTGGCAGAATAATATGCGCCACCGGTATTGTTGGCTACCTGTGTAAGAATGCTGGTATTAACTGAGGTTCCCGCCCCCACGGTATATACCACTATATCATTGGACTTAGCCGTATCTACGATAGATGCGTAGTATCCGTTGTAAGTGGTCGAAGGCTCATCGGTACCATCAGAAAGAACGATTACCATTCTATAACCGTAATCTTCGTTATCTTTGGTTAATTCTTCGATAGCCTCGTCTAAGCCGGAATACATTGCGGTTCCGCCATTAGCTCGCAAAGAATCAACATATGAATTCACTTGATCTTTGTTAGTTGTCAAGTTGCACAATATGGACGATGATGAGGTAAACGTTACCAAGGCTGCCCGGTCTTTTTCACCGAGAGCATCAATAAAGGTGTGCAGTGCCGCCTTGGCGGTTGTCATTCGACTATACGAACTCATACTGCCAGAACAGTCAACCACAAATACTACATCAATACTAGTAGATTTTCCGTCTTCTGATACAATAGGCTTCTTTATTTCTGTAGACCAAACCTTATCAAATTCAGTCTGGTTCAGCAAAATATAGGTTGAAAAATGCGCAACTACTGCTGAAGCAACATTTCCATGGATAGTAGTGGGCAGCGCTTCCAGCATCTGCGTCTCTTCATTGAAATAGTAAATCACTGGCTTAAACGAAGGATCAGAAAGATATCTTTCATCAAACTCAAAAGAGATTTCCGCACTTTCAAATTCTCCAGCAATTGAAAAATCAAAAGCAGAACAGATATATCCTGGCAGAGAGATTCCAAACAGACTCTTGTCATCGTTTTTTTTCACGCTTAACGATGAGGGCTGACCTTTTATCCCTCGTACCTTGACTTTGACTTCCGTGTCGTTATCAGATGTCGAAATCATTGACTCAAAACTATCATCATATTTCAGGGGATCGAAGCCGTTTGCTATCTCCCAACCATCATACGCTCCGTCTCCATCAGTATCATTGTTCAGCGGCAATGTTTTGTAAGTGTTAAGCTCCTCATAATCGTTCAGCCCATCATGATCTGAGTCATCCTCTGAGGGATTAGTCCCGTTCTGAACCTCCTGGATATTTGATATACCATCTTTATCATAATCCTCGTCTCCATCAGGTATACCATCATCATCAGAGTCCATTATTATCGGGTCTGTTCCTACAACAATCTCGATATCATCTGAAAGCCCATCTCCATCGGTATCATCCTTTGTTTCGTCCGAACCAATAAATCTTTCGAAACCGTCAGACAATCCATCCTCGTCATTATCTTTTTGCATAGATTCTTCTGTTATTCCATATTCCTCCCATTTAGCGAAAAGAGTAAGAGCCTGAACCACAGGGGTAGAGAAATCGTAAAGGTTTTCTTCCTCCCCTTCGGTATACCAACCGACAAACAAATAATTTTCTCTGATAGGGGAATCAGGCTCAGTAGCGCATTCGCCTTTCTTGACCTGCTGATCCTCCGGCATATTGGTAACATTCTCTGCGTTTGGATCAAACGAAACTATATAACTCTCCACATCCCACTTCGCATACAGTGTAATCTTCTTAGTAATCTTAGTAGCGAAGTCAAACTCATTCACACACTCAGCCTCGGTATACCAACCCTCAAAGGTGTAACCCTCTCTGGTGGGATCAGCAGGCTCAGTAGCGCACTTGCCCCTCTTAACTTTCTGGGCGCTGGGCATGTTCTTCACGTTATCGCCATTAGCCTCAAAGGACACCTTGTGGCGAGTAATAGAAGGAACAGGAGCGGGAGCAGCAGGAATGCTGGGCGCTGTGGTGGTAGTGGTAGTCGTAGTAGTGGACTCTGTGGTGGTAGTGGTAGTCGTAGTAGTGGACTCTGTGGTGGTAGTGGTGGGTGCCGGGGCGGGCAGATGACCCTTGACGATCTCGTCGGATACCACAGAGGTGCCGCCAAATACATAAGCAACAGCAGGATCCTTGCCAGCAATGTAAGCCTTAAGGTCGCTGTTGACGGTGGCATTGTCAGTCAGCAGAACAGGAATACCCTTCTTGGCGGAGAAAGCACCGCCGGCGAGGGCATCGGGATAGTTCTTGCCGGTAGCAATAGAAATATCCTTGCTGGTGAAGACAGAATCAAACTTCTTGGTGATGATAAGAGAAGTGTCGTATCTGTCATCGCCGCCCAGACGCTCGGTGGATGCGACACCGGCTTCGGTCAGCTTGCCGACAACAGCATTATCAATGGCAGCGGTGCCGCCGAGGATGAATGCTTTGCCGGGGGCTGCACTCTTGATGAAAGCGATGGTAGCGTCATCAAGAACACCATTGGCAGGGGCGTAAAGGATGGGAACGCCCTTGATGCCTGCAATGGAGCTGGCAGAGAGAGCGTCAGGATAGTTCACACCACTGGCGATAAATACCTCGCTGGGGGTGCCGTTGATTTTGACGAGCTCCTTTGCCACGGCAACAGCAGTGCCGTAACGGGTGCTGTCCCAGAGGCGGATAACAGTGTATCCGGCTTTGGTCAGCTCGGCTTCGATCTCTGCACTGATGGCAGCGGTACCACCCAGCAGATAAACGGTCTTGGCACCCAGAGCTTTGATCTGAGCCATAACCTTAGCGTTGACAGACTTGCCGCTGACCAGCATAATGGGAGCGTCCTTGGCAAGAGCCAGAGGAGCACCGGCAAGAGCGTCGGCATAGGAATCGGCACTGGCAAGCACGACTGTATCAGCGCTTGTCCAGCCTTCCTGTGCAATCTTGGTGGATGTTTCGTAACGATCCGCACCGCCCAGACGCTTGATAACAGCGGTTGTGGCAGCAGAAGTGGTTGTTTCCGCACTTGCTGTGAATGCGGAAACCGGCAGCATCATCAAAGCCATAACCATAACCAGCAACACTGCAATGATTTTGTTGAGCGATTTCATATTCTTTCCTCCAAAATAGAATTTAATAAGGTTGCTATGGAACGAAATGCTGTTATCGCCTCCTGTTCGTGGCACAATAAAGTGCTGTCAAATAATCGATATATTAGTTGAAATAAAGTTTGCTCAATCGAAAAGAGATGGATAAAAGCAAAGATGGCGAATAAACAATAAAATAATACGCAAACACAATTCGAATATAGAAATAACGCACAAATAACATATAAATAATACTCCTGATTTGGCGAAATGTCAATACAACCGGCCATAAAATCGTATCAAAAACGACATCTCCCCTCGTTTTATTTCCATACATTTCTAATCCAGAAAACACCACGTTACAAATCTCAATAGCTAACGCCTTGTAATTATCTCTTTCATATATCGGACTTATAATAACTCTATTCTAACTCTGTTTTCGTTAAAATGCAATACACAAGTCTAAAATAAAGTCAGTATAACTTTATGGAGGCCTGCACATGGACAAGAGCAACGAGAAGCACTTTGGTTTGCGAGTGGACGGCGATATTCTCGCTAAGTTCAGATATGTGAGCGAATATGAGGGTCGCTCTGCCAACAGCCAGATTATTCAATTGATGCTGAAATTCATTGCGGAATACGAAAAAGAGCACGGGAAGATTGTGCTTGACGATAAAAATTGACAGTACCATCTCTGTTCCGTTGCAACCGCTCACTAACTTCGCTGGTTAGGTGGACGGCGATTGCTGATTATCTACACCCCATCGGCAAATTTGACCCACTTCCGGCGAAAATAATCCACTTGTTACACCGTCCACCTAACCCGCTCAGCACATATTCCCGGCAAATCCGTACATTCATCAAAATAACTGAAGCGCCAACAAACCTGCAGGTCGAAATATCCTGCAAGTCTGCTGGCGCTTTTGCTTGCCTGCTCACCGTCGGCGGATCCGCCGACGGTGATATGTCTGCATCAGGCTGGCATTCAGAACAAGAGCTGTCTATATTCTATTATTTCATGTAGTGGTTCACAACCACATCACAGCGGTTATGCCCAAGGTCACGGCTGACCTCGATAAGCACACCCTTGTCGTAGACATCGCCGTATCGCTCATTGCGGCAGCGATACATACGACCTGTCTCATATCCCTCACGCTCATACTGTTCGTAAGCCATACGGGCATATTCAGCACGACAGGCGTGAACATCGACATGGTGGTCGAGTTCGCCTCGCTCAAAAAGGAGGGCGTTTTCGCCTCGATTCCGAGCATCAGCAAAACGCTCAAGCACTATCTCCTCATAATCAGGAAGAACACGCGCCCAGCGTTCCTTGCCGCCCTTTTCCCGAAGAAAAACCTCATAACCGCCACGCTTGCGCTCTCGGATATCGCAGGCTTGGAGTTTACGCAGGCCGTCGTTCCGTGCGCCGATGCCGCGAGCAAATTCCCGAACACGCTCATATCGCTCACCCTTGAACCGGGCATCCGACTTGACTTCATTCCGCGAGCGCTTAATATCAGCACGCCGACGCTTTGGCAGCTCAACACCAAAGTCCTTTACTTCGCAACCATAAGCACGGGCAAGCGCGTGCGCGTACTTCTTGAGCGTGGGCGCACTTCGACCTTTTGCAATCAGCTCTTTCAGATACTTATGGACATACTGCTTGGCAGAACGGGAATCCTTTGCGTTAGTATTTCGGGCAGCCCATCTTGCAAATGTGGAAACATCACTGCAGTAGGTGTCAAAAGACTTGTACGAAAACAGACCCTTCGGGTGAAGATATCCGTCCTTGCTGCCGCCGTTTTTCAGATATTCCGCATGGGCAGCGATTTTGACATCTCTTTTCTTTTCCCCGAATCGGATATTCCACTTGAGTCCGCGTATCAATTCATGCTTAATCTGTGTCATTCGGCTCATGTTCTTCACCCTTTTCAGCCTTTCTGCGTTTCCATTCTTCGAACTCGCGCTGCGTCTTCTCATCTTCAAAAGATGCGAGTATGTAGGGATAGAGGCCTCGCGCAAGAGCCTCCAGTGCCTTTTCTTCAATATAGTAATTCATAATCAGCTACCTTGGATGCGCAGTATCTGAGCATCCCTTTCTTGAGTATTATTTGTTCATACCGTAATTCTGCGTCAACCGATTAAGCCTCTCGATTGATACAGAACGTAGGCATCTGGCATGTGAGCCGCAGCTCATGGCGCATCTGCGCCGGATACTCTCAAAAGCTTTCGGCCAGTCGAAAACTCTCAAGGTGGACAGCGTGGAGACCGATGGCTTATCTCCCGGCTGTGTCGGACAGCAGCAACCCATCTTGGAGGAACATTGCTGCTCTGGTTTCAATGACGGTTTGAAAAATAAAAAGACCGATACACTTGTCTGCATATCGGTTTGGGGTAGTCGTTATTCAGTTTTCACTGCCTCTATCCGATGTTCCGGTCGAATGTGTAG
>SVPT01000028.1 GCA_015065695.1 Oscillospiraceae bacterium
GAGAACAAAGTGGGTAGCGGTGGAGATGACGGAATCAAGAGTAGATAGACGACGGGCGACAAACATTGCTATATCCTGAATCGAGCGGCCTGTTACATAAACGGCAAAATCGTATGCACCGCTCATCAGGTGAATGGTCTCAACCTCCGGGAATTCCAGAATCTCGCCGGCGATCTCATCAAAGCCGGTGTCGTGGCGCGGAGTGACCTTCAGCTCAATGAGGGCAGTGACCTGCTCCACGTTCTCAACACGGCTCCAGTCAACGATGGCTCTGTAGCCGCCGATGATGCCCTCACGCTCCAGAGAGCGGATTACAGCAGAAACGTCTGCCTCCGGAAGGTCCAGCATGACAGCCAGTTCGTGGTCGGTCAGTCTGGGGTTGTCGCACAGTAGTCTAAGAATATCATTTTTCAAGCAAAACGCTCCTTTGCGCTGGATTTTCTCTTAGTTTCCTTATAGTATACACAACAAAGCCGTCAAATGCAATTATTTTCGATAAACACACGCCTTAAATAATGCTGTCGGCAGGAGAAACAATCTCGCCGCCAATGAATATCATGATAGTGTGATTATTCGGAGGCACAACAGGTAAAAATATAGTTGTCGGCAGTGCGCCGACAGAAAAATAAACGGAGTGTGAAGATAATGAATATCAGAAGGGGAGATATATTCTACGCCGACCTCAGTCCAGTGGTCGGAAGTGAGCAGGGAGGCATAAGACCGGTACTTATCGTGCAGAACGACGTAGGCAACCGGTTCAGCCCTACCGTAATAGCTGCTGCGATAACCAGCCAGACGGAGAAATCCCGTCTGCCGACGCATATTCGTCTTTCCCCCTCCGACGGAGGACTGCAGAAGGATTCGGTGGTGCTGCTTGAGCAGATAAGAACGCTGGATAAGCGCAGGCTGAAGGAATGCATGGGACGGCTTGGTGAAAGCACCATGAACCGTGTTGACCACGCCATCTCCATCAGCTTTGGGCTGGTGGGCGATGACGAGCTGCGCAGTGCCAACTGATTGAATAAGCCAAGCACGCTCAGGATTACAATGATACCTGAGCGTGCTTGGCTTATATAACAGCTATCCAAAACTAATCGACATCTACAGCATGTGTTGTGAACTCAGGAAGTCCATCGGGATAGATCAGTTCTGTGAGGGTATCCGATGTGACTTCATCAGAACCGGTGCGATTTATATTCGGTTCCCAATAGTAGCGACAGGAATAAAGCTCTGGAGCGTCATTGACCGTCTCAAATTCATAACCCTGTTCAATAAGCCATTCAATTATACTTGGTAAGGCTTCAGCGGTGTGTGAATGGTTATGCATCAGTATTATTTCGCGGTCATCCGAGCATGAATTTTGAATGTTTCTCAGAACTACTTCAGGTTTTTTTGTTTTCCAGTCATTGCTGTCACAGGTCCAGTCAACAATAGTATATCCCATTGCTCTGAGACGTTGCACTCCGTACCTGCGCAATCCGTAGTGATATGGATCAGCTGAGCCATGCGGGAAACGGATGATCTTCGTGTCCACCCTGAATTCATGCAGGAATATCTCCATGCGAGCAAAAGCAGCAAGTAATTCTACTGCATCCTTGAATACTACGCTACCTTTATGATGTGAGGTGTGATTACACAGTGCATGACCTGAATCTCTCATTCGCTTATAGTAATGCTGCTCTGCAGGATCAGAATTCTTGCAGAGGAAAAAGGAAGCTTTGATTCCATAATCATCCAGTGTATCAAGAATAGTAGTTGTATTTTCATTAGGGAAATCATCAAAAGTAAGATAAGCTACCTTTCGTGATCGTATATGCCAATTAAGTGTATCGCCGTTGGAGCGAGTGCAGGAAATGTCAACATCACCAACAGATAAAGCGGTAATGTTTCCGGTATCGCTCATAGAGACCACCGATGAATCACTGCAACTCCAGTTTGAACAGTCGGAAGCTGATGTAAGTGATGTGCTGCGACCGATAAACAATACCTGTTCACCATAATTAATGTTTTGAGGCTCAGGAATCTGTGTCTCCGATACAATGGTGGAAGATACAACGAAATCTTCAGCAGTTACATCTTCACTGCTTTTGGTATAGTGAATGAAGATAGAAATGCTGGCAACCAGAAAGATTAACGCAATGATTGTGGATATTGAAGTTGGCGAGGTGCGCGGTGTGGTGTTTAGTGAACTACTTGACAAATAGGTCAACCTCCATTCTCTCGTGTTGTGAATCTGATGAAGGAATATAAGTATGCTGTAAACTAAGTAAAGAAAGCCGGGTTTATTGGACTGAGTTCTCCATCTGCTCGGGCAGATACAGACGGACGATAGTACCCAGACGGGAGCTGTTGATTTTCAGCCCGTACTGGCTGCCGTAGTGCAGGGCAATGCGGCGATTGATGTTGGAAAGGGAGATGGTGTCAGAGGTGTCGGTGAATTCGTCGCTTTCCAGCTCGCGGCGGATAACCTCCAGATTCTCCTTGCTGATGCCGTTGCCGTTGTCGCGTATGGTAAGAACCAGCTTGTCGTGGGCGGTGCTTACCTCCACGCTGATTTCATACTTTCCCAGTGCGGTGTGACGCTCTGCGTATTCGACAAAGTTGGCAACCACAGGCAGAATAAGCTGCGGAATGGTTTCTGTGCCGACTATGTTGCACATTATGGACAGACGGTAGATGATGTCCATTCCTGTAAGCTGCTCGTTCAGCTCCAGATAGGTCTTGATAAGTGCCAGCTCATTGGCAAGGGGCAGGCGCTGGGTGTTGTCGGCAAGTGCCGATTCCAGTATGGTCTGTGCATTGCTGCTCAGGCGGACGATTTCTTCGCTCTTACCCTCTGCGGCAAGGCGGGATATGGTGTCCATTATGCGCCGCACCATGGCGGGGGAGGACTTTGCAGTAAGCAGGTTGAAGCTGAGTCCGCCTACCTTGGAGCTTAGCCTGTCGTAGTTGGAGCGCAGCTCCGCATTCTCGCTGCCAAGGGTGCTGAGGCGGGAGGATATTGCCCCAAGATCCTCGTATATCGAAGCGTCATCAGGGTCAGAGGGGGTGCTGCCCGCGGTGGGGAGATTGCCGCTCTCGATGCCCTTGACCAGACTGCTTATTGCGGTGTAGCGGTTTGCCATCTTTTTGGAGACGAAGAGCGATATGAGCAAAGTGCTTCCCACGACAGCGGCAAGGAAAAGCAGAGCTGCCGCAATGCCAGCAAGTACCGAGCCGCCGATGGCTTTTCGCGCGATGCCGGTAAGCCACACAATCAGCACAAACGCCACCGCCGCACCGACCGAAATACCGCACAGCGGAATGGATAATCTTTTGAACAAGGAAGGCTCAGCGTTGACCTTCGTTGGTTGGTTATTCAAATGCAATACCTCCAGACATATTCGCAGGGGATTATTGTAACTATACACATTCCATTATAACATATCCGGTGGAATAATCAAAGAAAATTTCAATAATTTCGGTTGAAAATATTCCGAAAAATTGCATATTTTAATTTTGGAGAAAGCCATTGCAAAATTAGAACATATGTTCTATAATAGTGTGCGGAATGTGATATGCGGTGTGAAATACGCAGAGCAGGAACGAACAAATGGACAGAACAATATTACATTCGGACTGCAACTCCTTTTATGCCTCAGTGGAGCTGCAGCGCAGACCGGAGCTGAGAGGGCTGCCGGTTTCGGTGGGCGGGGACGCGGAAAATCGCCACGGCATAATTCTGGCGAGCAATCCTCTGGCAAAGAAATACGGAATCAAGACAGGCGAAGCGTTGTGGCAGGCGAGGCAGAAGTGCCGCAATCTGGTCATAATACCGCCCGACTACAGGCTGTATCTGGAATTTTCGCAGGCCACGCGGCAGATTTATCTGGAATATACCGACAGGGTAGAGCCCTTTGGGCTGGACGAGGCATGGCTGGACGTTACCGAAAGCCGTGCCCTTTTCGGGGACGGCATGGCCATTGCCGGCGAGATAAACCGGAGGGTGAAAGAGGAGCTGGGCATCACCGTTTCCGTTGGCGTCAGCTACAACAAGCTGTTTGCCAAGCTGGGCAGCGATTATCGCAAGCCCGATGCGATAACCGAAATAAACCACAGCAATTATCAGCAGATAGTCTATCCGCTGCCCGTTGGCGATATGCTGTTTGTGGGCAGGTCAACAGCGGCAAAGCTCAACCGCATGGGAGTGTTTACCATAGGCGAGCTTGCGGATATGCCGCCGGAGGTGCTGCGCTCTGCCTTTGGCAAGGTGGGGGAGATGCTGCGGATATATGCCTGCGGAGAGGACCATTCGCCGGTGGCACTTTACGGCGAGAGGGAGCAGATAAAATCGGTAGGCAACTCCACCACAGCCCCACGAGACCTTGAGTGTGACGAGGACGCAAAGATTGTGATATTCGTCCTTGCCGACAGCGTGTCGCGGCGGCTGCGGGAGAAGGGGCTGTGCGGCAGGGTGGTGACGGTGTCGGTGCGTGACAGCCATATGTGCTGGTACAGCCACCAGCGGCGTGTGGACAGGCAGATAAGCCAGTTTGCGGATATATCGGAGCTGGCACTGGAGCTGTTTCGCGAAAGCTATGACTGGAAAATGCCTGTGCGCAGTATAGGCGTTTCGGTAAGCGCGCTGGAGGAGCGGGTGGATTGGCTGCAGCAGTCGCTCTTCTTTGATGCCGAGCAGTATCTTCGCCGCGAGCGGCTGGAGCAGGCAGTGGGCAGCGTAAAGCACAGATACGGAACAGGTGCAGTGTGTCCGGCGGTGCTGCTCAAGGATATGCGCCTTGCGGGCTTTGACCCGCTGAATACCGTCAACGTGCTGCCCACAGGCGGATAAAATGTCAGTGCCCAAATATAAAACTCCTCGGCTGTGCAGCGCACAATCGGGGAGTTTTCCGTCTGTATCGGTTATTTGTATTGGTGCATATAGCAGCGGGAGGGCTCTTCCTCGCCGTCACCTGTGACCATGCAGAGATATTCCCAGCCGTATTGCTCATAGAAGCCTGTGCGGTTGGCAAGCAGATAGAGGGTGTCGATGCCGAGGGTGTGCATATCCTCGCAGGCGAAGCTCAGCAACCGACCGGCGATACCGCGACCGCGGAAAGCCTCGTCCACATACACCGCACATACGTTGGGGGCAAGGTCCTTGCGGGGGTGGAAGTCGTTTTCAATTACCCCAAGACCGCCGATAATACTTTCGCCGTCAACAGCGATGTACCACTGGGGCACAGCATTGCCCTTAAGGCAATCTTCCATGCTCTCCTGATAGGCTTCCTGAGGAATACCCCACATCGTGTGAAACCAGAGAGCCGTCTTCTCCAGCAGCTCACTGCGGTCACGCAGCCTGATTATTTCGTAATTATTCAAGACAGTGTATCTCCTTCAGTTTTGGATTTCGCTGACCAGATAATCCCGCAGAGCAGTCAGCTCGCTCTCGTCATATTCAGGCATAACGCCGCCGTCATACCAGACGCGGAGCGCGTCCGCAACGATGCCCCTGAAGCGGTCAGGCACATGGTCAATAGTCCACAGCCCGCCATCGTATTTGGAAAGGATACGCCTTTCCCGCTTGAACGAAAGAATGCGCCCCAGAATGAGGATATTGCTGGCAAAATAGCGGGGATTGTATGCGTGGAAGTCGTAGTCCTCCGTGTCACAGCTTATGGCAGCCCAGAAATCCTCGTCGGAGATGTGCGGAAATATCTGCTCCACAGGCTGCCCCTCCACACAGATGCCGCACTGCCGCAGCAGGCGGATATAGGAGGTCAGGTCGGGGTCGTCAAACTCGTGGGTGATGACAAAGGCATAGTCGCTCCTGCCCTCCAGATAATCCCTGCATCGCTCCTTCCAGTAATCGCTGTAGTGGAACTGGCACAGCACAGGGTGCTTCCACGGTGTCAGGTCGCTGATGCATATGGCGGACATCTCAAGGGGCGCGGGTTTTCCGTCCAGCTTCAGTACGTCTGCGGTAATAGCCGCCCTCTCTTCGGTGGTCAGCTTCCTTGCGGTGAGGATAAGGGCGTCAATATCGCTGACACCTTCCTGAAAGCAACCGAGGCACAGTGAGCCGTGAATGTACAGCCCCACGAAAGCCCCGCCCAGGTGCTTTTTCCATATTTCGTCAAGGGCGAGTATCTGCTCCCTGTATGCAGGGCTTATGGTGTCGTAATTTCTGAAATCAGGCATATTTTTACTCCTGTGGTTTCTCTGCGTGGTTATGGATTGAGTACCATAAAGGTGTCGTTTTCTATGTAGTATTCCAGTGCCTGCAGCATTTCCTCTTCCGAGGCGTTGGATTTCTGATGCAGACAACCGGTGATAGTATCCTGAATGTTCTCGTCAGTGGCATACAGGCACAGACCATGCTCTGTGACAAAGGGCGAGGGAATCTCGTTGTCGTCATCGTCTATGTCAGGGTAAACATCGGCATAGCATACCGAATCCAGCCCAAGGCTTTCGTCTGCCGAGTAAACGCACCAGCCGTTGTCGAGGTAAACCGCCGTTTCGCCTGAGGTCAGATACAGCTCCCGTATATATCCGAAAATTTCCCGAAGGGTGGTTGCCTTTCTCAGCTCCATGCGTTTCTCCTTTGCTGATTGTGATTTGACTGCAATCTGTATTATATCACCTGTGCACAGTGCCGTCAAACAAAAAGCACCCCGCAGACACGATGCCTGCGGGGTGCGGCTGTTAGCTGAAGTTTATGCGGTCAAGCCTTACATTACAGCCTTGACGTAGTGGGTAGCACCATCGCCTGCGGGAGGAATGATGTTGCCCTCAACGGGCTTGCCGTCAACGGTCATGGAGCGGATACCCTTCTGAGAGCCTGCGGAGTTGTCCACTTCGATGACATAGGTATCGCCGCGGAACTTACGGGTAACGGTGAAGCCCTTCATCTTTGCGGGAATGCAGGGGTCAACCATCAGACCGGTGTAGTCGGCGCGGATACCCAGAATGTACTCGGAGATGTTGGTAAAGGTCCAGGAAGCGGTACCGGTCAGCCAGCTGTTCTTGGCCTCGCCGAAGTTCTTTGCGTCCTTACCTGCGATCATCTGGGAGTATACATAGGGCTCAAGGCGATGGATTTCGCTGATGTCCTCGATGTAGGCGGGGCAGATGCGGCTGTAAACCTCAAATGCGCGGTCGCCGCGGCCGATGACGGTCTCAGCAATGGAAATCCAGGGATTGTTGTGGCAGAAGATACCTGCGTTCTCCTTGTATCCGGGAGGATAGGAGGAGATTTCGCCAAGGTTTACATGATAGGTCTGATAGGGGGGCTGCTGAAGCACGCAGCCGTACTTGGTGTCGAGATGCTTCTTGACAGAATCCAGAGCCTTGACAGCAAGACCCTCCTCAACGCCGATGCCTGCGAGTACGCAGAAGCCCTGCGGCTCGATGAAGATCTGACCTTCCTCACACTCGTGGGAGCCGATCTTCTGCTCAAAGGCGTCGTAGGCGCGGATAAACCACTCGCCGTCCCAGCCTGCGGTCAGGACTGCGTCGTACATCTTCTTGATCTCTGCTTCGGCGCGCTCAGCCTCTTCGGTCATGCCCTTCAGGCGGCAGATGGCAGCGTAGTCCTTGCCGATGCCGACGAACATACCGGCGATGAATACCGACTCAGCCTTGCCGCTTTCGAAGTTGGAGCAGGTCTGGAAGGACTCACCGGGAGTCTCGGAGAAGCAGTTGAGGTTGAGGCAGTCGTTCCAGTCTGCACGACCGATAAGGGGCAGACCGTGAGGACCAAGGTTGTTGATGACATGGTCGAAGGATACCTTGAGGTGATCCATCAGGGGGCAGGCGGTAGCGGGGTCGCAGTCATAGGGAGTCATGTGATCGAGAATGGTCAGGTCACCGGTCTCCTTGATGTATGCTGCGGTGCCGAAGATGAGCCACAGGGGGTCATCGTTGAAGCCGCCGCCGATGTCAGCGTTGCCCTTCTTGGTCAGGGGCTGATACTGATGGTAGGTGGAGCCGTCCTGGAACTGGACGGAAGCGATGTCGATGATACGCTCACGGGCGTTCTCGGGAATGAGATGGACGAAGCCGGTCAGATCCTGGCAGCTGTCGCGGAAGCCCATGCCGCGTCCGATGCCGCTCTCAAAGTAGGAAGCGGAGCGGGACATATTAAAGGTAACCATGCACTGGTACTGGTTCCAGATGTTGACCATGCGGTCCATCTTCTCGTCGTCGCTCTTGACCTGATAGCCGGAGAGCAGGTCGACCCAGTACTTCTTCAGTGCCTCAAGGGCAGCGTCAAACTTTGCGGCGGTGTCGAACTTGGCGATCATCTCGTTGGCAGGACGCTTGTTGATGACGTGCAGAGCCTCCCACTTGTCGTCCTTGGGATTCTCGCAGTAGCCGAGGATAAAGACATAATCCTTGGACTCGCCGGGAGCAAGCTCTACGTCGATGCAGTGGGAGCCGATGGGTGCCCAGCCGCTTGCCATGGAGTTCTGGGGCTCGCCTGCCATGACCACGTTGGGTCTGTCGAAGCCATTGTAAAGACCAACGAAGGTCTCACGGTCGGTGTCAAAGCCGGAGATGGGAGCGTTTACGGAGAAGATAGCATAGTGGTTGCGGCGCTCGCGGTACTCGGTCTTGTGGTAGATGGTGGAGCCGATAACCTCAACCTCGCCGATGGAATAGTTGCGCTGGAAGTTGGTCATGTCGTCAAAGGCATTCCACAGGCAGAATTCCACAAAGCTGAAGAGGCGGAAGGATTTCTTTGCGTCGGTGGTGTTGGTCAGGGTGACCTTGTGCAGCTCGCAGGTAGCACCGAGGGGGACCATGGAGGTCTGGGAAGCGGTGATGCCGCCGCGGGCAGAGGTAATCTTGGAATAGCCGAGGCCGTGACGGCACTCGTAGCTGTCCAGCTCAGCCCTGACGGGCTGCCAGCCGACAGACCATACGTCGCTGCCGTCCTTTATGTAGAAGTAGCGGCCGCCGGCATCGGTGGGGACGTTGTTGTAGCGATAACGGGTGAGGCGGAGCATACGAGCATCCTTATAGAAGCAGTAGCCGCCGGAAGTGTTGGAGAACAGTCCGAAGAAGTCCTCGCAGCCAAGGTAGTTGATCCAAGGATACGGGGTGTCAGGGCGGGTGATACAATATTCACGCGCCGCATCGTCAAAGAAGCCGAATTTCATAAGCGGTTTCCTCCGTGTCGTTATTTGCTGTTATTTGCTTGTTGAGCCGTAAGTGTCGGCAAAGCGAAGAATGCATGGCGGGATATTCTGGTGACAGCCGCATTATAATATGGTATGATTTCTGCGGTGATATATCCGCGCACATTCCTTACTGAAAATCATTCTAATATATAAAGGAATAAATTGCAAGAGCCATAAGCCTGTCTGAAGCTTTATTAAAGTTAAATAAATAGAATATTTTGATTGACAAGCAGGGTGGGCTGTGTTATTATTGATAGGCCGCATATTTCGGGTATTAAGCGGAAGTGCGCCCAGACGGTGTTTCCGTGGGTGTTGTCCCACCCGACGTAGCGAGTCCGTAATTAAGGAAGGTAAGTAATATGTACGCAATTATCGAAACCGGCGGAAAGCAGTACAAGGTTGAGCAGGGCGACGTCATCTATGCAGAGCTTCTTAACGCAGAGGCTGATGCAGAGGTCGAGCTGAAGGTCATCGCCATCGGCGAGGACGGCTCCATCAAGACCGGCAAGGCTGCCGCTGGTGCAAAGGTTACCGCAAAGGTTCTCAAGAACGGCAAGGGCAAGAAGATCCGCATCTTCACCTACAAGCCCAAGAAGAGCTCCTCCCGCACCAAGGGTCATCGCCAGCCCTATACCAAGCTGGAGATCGTCTCCATCGCCTAAGGTTCCTAACATGACCGTCATATGCTTTCTCATGCGCGAGGACGTCATTATCGGCTTCGATATGAAAGGACACTCCGGCGCGGGCAAAAAGGGCAGCGACATTGTATGTGCCGCCATATCCTCAGCAGCATACATGACAGTCAACACCATCACCGATGTTCTGGCGGTAAAGGCTCAGGTTGAGGTTTCCGACGGTAGCATGAAGTTGCTGGTTGGCAGCGGTGATGCAGAAAAATGCGCGGCAACGCTCAAGGGCTTTATGCTGCATATGAAGCAGCTTGCCAGACAGAAGCCGCACAACATCAAAATAATGACAGTAAATTCAGGGAAGGAGCACTATTATGCTTAGAATTAACATACAGCTTTTCGCACATAAGAAGGGTCTTGGTTCCACCAAGAACGGCCGCGATTCCGAGTCCAAGCGTCTGGGCACAAAGCGTGCTGACGGTCAGTTTGTTCTCGCCGGCAATATCATTGCCAGACAGCGCGGCACCCATATCCATCCGGGTACCAATGTCGGTATCGGCAGCGATGACACCCTCTTCGCCACCGTTGACGGCATCCTCAAGTTCGAGCGTATGGGCAGAGACCGCAAGAAGGCTTCTGTCTATCCCGAAGAGCAGTACAAGGCAATGCTGGCCGCCGATGCAGATTGCTTCAAGAAGCGCAACCTCGGCCGCAACTACAAGGCTGCCAACTAATCATACTGCAAAAATCATCGCGGACATTATGTTGTTTTAAGTCGTGTTCGGGGTGTACAGTTAAAGAACGATGCCCGGGGAGCGACTGGTTCCTCGGGCATTTTTGTTTTGTGCCGCCGTCTGCCGGTTTGCTTTATTATGAATTATTATGATGAATATTGCGGAAAGATGCTGCATAATATAAACGGTAATGTGTACAGATAAATCTAGGAAAGAGCAGGTGCTGTGTGTATGATAGAGCATCCCGTAATGGACTATCTGCGAGAGCTTAATCTGGTGTCTTTGGTGGTGCGCTATGTGCTGGCAATGCTGTGCGGCGGTGCTATCGGCTTTGAGCGTGAGCGCAAGCAGCGTCCGGCGGGCTTCCGCACGCACATTCTTGTGTGTGTCGGTGCGGCATCGGCATTCATAATCAGTCAGTATCTGGTGGAGCGCGGTCTTACCACAGATATTTCCCGCCTTGCCGCGCAGGTCATCTCGGGAATAGGCTTTCTCGGTGCGGGTACAATAATCGTAACCCGCCATCAGCAGATAAAAGGACTGACCACCGCCGCGGGGCTGTGGGCTTCGGCGTGTATGGGTCTTGCAATAGGCGTAGGCTTCTACGAGGCAGCAATAATCGGCACCATGCTGATTATCCTTGTGGCAAGCCTGATGGTGAAAATCAACCGCAAAACGCTGGACGGCAACAAGTATTTCCGCCTGTTCATCGAGTTTGAAACAGCCCACATGATTGGCGTTTTCATCGAAGAGATGCGGCGGCGCAATATACATATTGTCGATATAGAGGCGGACAAAACCCCTGAGGAAAGCCTGAGTATCGTTGTGGTGGAGCTGGAGTATCCCGGCAAGGTGCATCACAGCGACATAATCGCAGACATAAAGAAAATGGACGGCGTTGTTACTGTAGAACAGCTATAGACAGATAAAAGAGGAAACGAAATGATATTTGTAGATACCGCAAAAATAAAGGTAAAGGCAGGCAACGGCGGTGACGGTGCTGTTGCCTTCCATCGTGAAAAATACGTTGCGTCAGGCGGCCCTGATGGCGGTGACGGCGGCAAGGGCGGAAGCATCATCTTTGTTGTCAGCCCCCATATGTCCACACTGGCGGATTTCCGCTACAAGCGTAAGTACGAGGCACAGCGCGGTGAGGACGGCAAGGGCGACCGCCGCTCCGGTAAAAACGGCTCTGACCTGATTATCGAAGTGCCAATGGGCACCGTTGTGCGCGATGCCGCAACAGGGCGTATAATCGCTGATATGTCCGATGACCAGCCCAAGGTTATCGCAAAGGGCGGCAAGGGCGGTTGGGGCAATAATCACTTTGCCACCCCCACCCGACAGGCTCCCCGTTTTTCCAAGCCCGGTATGCTGGGCGAGGAATTTGAGCTGCAGCTTGAGCTGAAGCTGCTCGCTGACGTGGGCGTCGTTGGCTTCCCCAACGTAGGAAAATCCTCCCTCATTTCGGTGGTCAGCGAGGCGAAGCCCGCCATTGGCAACTACCACTTCACCACGCTTACTCCCACGCTGGGCGTTGTTCGCCGCGGCGAAGAGAATTCCTTCGTCATGGCAGACATTCCCGGGCTTATCGAGGGCGCAAGCGAGGGTGCGGGTCTGGGTCACCAGTTCCTGCGGCACGTTGACCGCTGCCGCGTACTGGTACACATGGTGGACGTATCGGGCAGCGAGGGTCGTGACCCCATCGAGGACTTTGATACCATCAACCGAGAGCTGGAGAAATTCAACCCGCAGATGATGGAGCGTCCCATGATTGTGGCAGGCAACAAAATTGACCTTGCCGATGACGAGCAGCAGGCTCGCTTTGAGCAGTTCTGCAAAGAGCGCGGCTATGCCTACTATCCCATGATGGCAGCAATTAACGTAGGCGTTGAGCCTATGCTGGAGCGCATAACCGAGCTGCTGGCAACGCTGCCGCCCATCGAGAGGTATCTTCCCGAGGAAGCTCCTGTGCCCTCTGCGGAGGAGCTTAACGGCAAGCCCTTCACCGTCCGCGAGGAGGACGGCGTGTACATCGTCGAGGGCGAGTGGCTGCTTAACATCATGCGTTCCATCAACTTTACCGACTATGAATCGCTGCAATATTTCGAGCGTGTGCTTCAGAGTAGCGGCATTATTGATGCCCTGCGGCAGGCAGGAATCAAGGAACGCGACACAGTCAGCATATATGATGTTGAGTTCGACTTCGTCAACTGATAAATCAAAATTCAAAGGAGATACCGAATGGCAATAATCCTTGAGGATAACTGCGACGTCAAGTCCATGAGCACTGCGGCACTGGCATTTATGGGCGATGCGGTGTACAGCCTGATGGTGCGTGAGCGGCTGTGCTGCTCAGGACGCGCAAAGGCGGATACCCTGCACAAGCGTGCTGTGGAGATGGTGCGCTGCGATGCCCAGTCCGGGGCAATGCACCGCGTGCTGGACGTGCTTACCGAGGAGGAAATGGCGGTCTATATGCGCGGGCGCAATACCCATCAGGCGCACGTGCCGAAAAATGCTCAGCCTGCCGATTACCGATGCGCAACAGGGCTGGAGGCACTGATGGGCTATGTCTACCTGAGCGGAAACGTCGAGCGGCTGCGCTGGTTGTTTGAACAGATGATTGCCGACGGCGGGGAAGAGGAAGTACATAACTGACTTATGCGGGGTGTATTATGACAAAATATACTAAAGAAGAAAAGCTTCGGCGGCGTAAGTCTCGCGGAATCAGACTGCGGGAATGGGCAAAGGACATTGTAATGTATATGCTGGGCGCGGTGCTGTATGCGCTGTCGGTGGATATGTTCACCTCACCCAACAATATTGCGCCGGGCGGCGTTACCGGTATATCAACCATTCTCAACTCGCTGTTCGACCTGCCCATAGGCATGATGATGATGATTATCAACATACCTATATTCATTCTGGGCGGTATATTCATCGGCTGGAAATATATCGGTCGTTCCCTTGTGTGCCTTGCGCTGGTGTCCTCTGCCATCGACCTGCTTGACCCGTATCTGCCTGTCTATCAGGGTGACCTGATGCTTGCAAGCATATTCGGCGGAATTATCATGGGTCTGTCCCTTGGCGTCATTTTCACCCGTGGCGGCTCTACCGGCGGAACGGACATAGTAGCCCGTCTGCTGGGCAAGCTGATGCCCAGCATGACACAGGGCAGGCTTATCCTCGGCATAGACCTTGTAGTCGTTATCATTGCCGCACTGGTTTTTGGTCTGGAAGCGGCACTGTACGCAATAATTGCGCTGTTTGTCAGCTCCTTCGTGGTAGACAGGGTGCTGTACGGCTCCGACACCGGTAAGATGATGTTCATTATCACCGAGCGTGTTGCCGAGGTCAACAAGGCGCTCAACGAGCAGCTTGACAGAGGCACTACCATTCTTAAGGGTAAGGGCGGCTGGTCGGGCGGCGACCGCGATGTCATCATGTGTGCCATTCGCCGCAATCAGGCGTACAAGCTGCGTGCGCTGATAAGGTCGCTTGACCCCAAGGCCTTTATCATTGCGGGCGATGCCTCGGAGATTCTCGGCAAGGGCTTCAAATCTCTGGAAGTCAATGAGTTCGGAGAAACCGAAAACGAATAGATTATATAGCAGAACGCCGAAGGTGCATAACCTCCGGCGTTCTGCTATATATTACAATGTTGGGCTCGGTTATTTCTTGGGAACGTGGAATGCAGTGCGGGGTACCTCAAGGGGCACGATTTCCTCAAAAAGGGCTGTGTGCGCGGAGGAAAGGTGACGATCCCTGTGTACGCAGCCAAAGAACCAGTGCTTGTAGGTGACCTGACGGCTCATCTCGTCAAAGAAAGCGGTCATCGCGTTGAAGTTGCAGGGGTCATCGCTCAGCAGGTCCTTTACCTTGGTGGGGCAGTCGTGGGTGATGATGTAGTCCACGTTCAGGTTGCAGTTGAAGAGGTTGTCAACAGCCTCTGCCATCTCCTCGGTGGAGGGGGTCTCCTCAGGCCACCACTTGGTGCCGCGCTGCTGACGAAGTTCAATGTCGTCGCTGCAGCCGCCGCCCATGGCGAAGATTTTGTTGCCCTCGATGTCAAAAACCTGTCCTCGGCAAAGGTGGTAGAGATTGGGACGGATACGGCGCACGCGCCCACCGTTCCATTCAGTGACGGGGTACTTGTACAGCCGGTCAAAGTTTTCATGGCAGCCATCGACAAACAGCAGCGTGAACTTCAGGCGGGAGAGGAAGGTGAGAGCCTTTTCCTCGCGGCGGCTGCCGTCCCAGATAAAGCCGAAATCGCCGCAGACAATGAGGTAATCTCCCTTGCCCAGTTTGGAAATGCGTTTGTCGTCAAAACGGGTTATGCTGCCGTGCATATCGCCGGTAACGTAAATCATAAGCGGATACAATTCCTTTCGGTTAGTTCTGCAATGATGATTATACAACATTCAAATAAAAATTACAATCTAAGACTTTTAATATAATGTAAAGCATGATATAATTGTACACCAAGTGCTTTGTTGATAAGGAAGGAGCCCAAAAAATGATGAAAAAGATAATTATGAGGGCATCGGCAATGCTGATGGTGCTGGTGCTTGCCTTTGGCGTGCTGACCATAATCCCCCAGACCAAGGCTGAGGCAGCTTTTGTTGTGGATTATGAACCCCATTGCGATGCTATATATATGGTAAATCTGGACACCGGCATGGTGGTCTACGAAAAGAATTCCGACAAGCTGAAGTATCCCGCTTCGCTGACCAAGATGATGACCTGTATTCTTGCACTGGAGTATTTCTCTGACCCCAAGAGTGAATACCTGACCATCAAGGAAGCGGTGCTTAACGACCGCACATGCATCAATAACGGCGTATGGTCCACAGGCTACTTCAAGGCAGGCGAGCGCGTTACGCTGAAGGATCTGCTCTACTGCGCCATGCTCCCCTCGGATAACTACGCGGCTCTTGCCATCGCGTACTATGTCTCCGAGCAGAAGGGTGAGGGTACTGTGGAGTGGTTTGTTGACCTTATGAACCGCAAGGCCCGTGAGATTGGCTGCACCAATACCCAGTTTATGAACCCCCACGGTCTGTTCCACGAAAAGCACCAGACCACCGCGCAGGATCTCTACAAGATCGCGAGATATGCTATGTCTAACGCCGCCTTTGCTGAGATAGTCAAAGAGCCGGTTTACCGCCGCGCCGCAACCAATATGAACCCCGATTTCGGACCTCAGGGTGCGCGTATCGAGAATACCAACAAGATGCTCAGTACCGCGTATGAAGAGTATTTCTATCAGTATGTAAAGGGCATCAAGACCGGCTTCCTCGCAAAGGCGGGCCACTGCTTTGCAAGCTATGCCACAAAGGACGGCTACAGCTACATAATCATCTGCCTTGATGATAAAGCGAAGAAGAACAACGAAACCAACTACGCCATGCTTGATGCCAAGACGCTGTTCCAGTGGGCGTTCTCCAGCCTCGACCTCAAGGAGATAGTCAGTTCCAGCAAGCCTGTCGCCACAATCGACATCGCCATGGCGTGGGGACGTGACACCATTGATGTCTATCCCGCGGAGAGCTTTACCACCCTCATGCCCTCCAACGTGGAGTCCTACAGCGTCATGGTCAAGACCAATATAGCCGACGGCGTAAAAGCCCCCGTGAAGAAAGGTGAGATATTAGGTCAGGCTGACCTGATATACGGCAGCGAGGTCATAGGCACCATCGACCTTGTCGCGGGGGAAACGGTGCAGCGAAGCGACCTGCTGTATGTGCTGGGCATGATCACCGGTCTGTTTGAGTCACCTGTGTTCATCGTTTTCCTTGCGCTTATTGTGCTTGCTGCCGTAGCATATGTGGTGCTGTATATGCTGCGTTCCAGAAGCACTGCCAGCTTGCGGCGTGTCCACCGCTACAGACGTATGTGACGGACTGATTACTGAGTTATTTATGTGTGAATTTTAAAATGATATTTGGAGAGAAAAGAAAATGGAAATAACAAGGAAAATATCTGATGTTGCTCAGAAGATATTCGAGCAGTATCCTGTTCGGTTCAGAAAAAAAGAAAAAGAGGCTCTGCTGGAAGAACTGAGCGGTCAGTTTGCTGCCCTCGGTTATGAGCAGTCGGAAATCAAGGTCATGACACATGATGGTGCGATGACCAGCCGCAACCTTGTTGTGGGAGATCCCTCTGCGCGTTATGTCATAACTGCCCACTACGATACCCCGGGCCGCAACGGATTTCTGCTCAGCTCAGCGCCGCTGATAGGGCAGACGGGTGCGAATATTGTCATGCTGCTGATGTTTTTGCCTTTGTGTATTCTGGAGGGCGTTGTTGCCTACTCTGTCAGAGCCGGTCTTATAAGTGCCTTGACTGGAATCTGGCTAAATCCCGCTCTGGTGCTGCTGTTTGTGGCAGCGATGATTATTCCTATGGTTGTCAGGAACAAGACCAACAGAAACGACAATACCAGCGGTGTTATCGGCGTGCTGGAATGTGCTGCACGCATAGCCGGTAATCCCGCACTGCGCAGCCAGTGCTGCTTCATTCTCTTTGATAATGAGGAATGGGGTCTGGTAGGTTCTTCCTCTCATGCCGAGTGGTGTAAGAAGAATAAGATTAATATGAAGGATTCGCTGGTCATCAATCTTGACTGCATCGGCGTGGGAGATACCCTCGTGGCTGCCCGCACAGGCAAGAGGGGAGAGAAGCTGAAGGGGCTTCTGGATGCAATGAGCAAAGATGGTGTAAAGATAGTTGAGAAGAGAAGCATCATGGTTTATATGAGTGACCATGCCAACTTCCCCAATTCAGCAATGTTTGCCTATATGAAACACTCCTCTCTGGGCCCGCTCTATATTCCCAATATACATTCCAGCAAAGACAAGGAATGCGACCTTGCTTTGGTCAGCGGTCTGGCTCAGAGTGTTGTCAGGGCAATAGAGCAACAGCAATAAGAACAAAAACGGGACTGCCCGAAAAGGGCAGTCCCAATTGCTTTGATTTGAATGATTATATTCTGGTGACAACTCCGCGACCCTCAAGACGTCTGTCCTTGCCCAGTACGAATACTGCAACAGCCTTGGGTCCGGCGTTGATGGAAACGGCAGCGCCGAGGCGGTAGAAGCCGGAGGACTTGACCTTGAGCTTTGCGGTGATAGCCTTTTCGAGTGCCTTGGCTTCGTCAACGGGATAACCGGCGGCAACGCAGAAGAAAGGAGCGCCGTCACAGCGAGAAGCGGCAATATCAGCGAGGTGGGGGATAACAGCCTTGTCGCCGCGTACCTTCTCCACAGTAGAGGTTTCGCCGTTTATCATGCTCATGATGGGGCGAATGCCCAGCACCGAACCCGCTATTGCCGCTGCGGCACTGATGCGTCCGGAAAGCTTTGCGAATTTCAGGTCGTATATCGCCATGTACACCTCAACGCGGTTGATGGTCTCGTCAATGACCTCGAGAATATCGTCAAGGGTGCCACCCTCAGCACGCTTCTGTGCGCCGAGTATGGCAGGCAGTCCGTATGCCAGGGAGAAGGAATGGGTGTCAACCGGCTCTATGCGGAATTTGCCGACCGCCTCGGGGTGCGCCTCGAAGAAGAACTTTTTCGCGAGATTTGCGGTGTTGAACATACCGGAGTTGGCAGAGTTGTTGCAGAGGTGAATGACCGCCTCGCAGCCTGCGTCGTAAGCCGCCGCATATGCATCGCCGGTGGTGGAGAGGGGAATGTGAGATGTGGTGGGCGGTGTGGTGCAGGTGTCCAGTATCTTGTAGAATTCCTCGTGGGTGAAATCGGCACCGTCGCGGTATGCTTTGTCCTCGTGGAATACGGGTATAGAGAATAGTTCGATGCCGAATTTGGCAGCCTGATCAAAGGTCAGGTCTGATGATGTGTCGGCAAGAATGCGTATCTTTTCCATGGTTTGTGTATTTGCTCCCTTCGTCTGCACAAAATGAAGTGTAGTGTATCTGCTACTGTGCGGTTAACATGGTTAACAGTATAGCACGGTATTTATGTTTAGCAAAGTGGTTTGTATAAAAAATATATAACATAATTGTAAATTATCAGTGTTATTTCCATGACCGTGAACTGATATAGCGGCGGCTATGCAATATAAACAAAAAATGCGAATTTGGTTAGTAATAATTCTTTGCTTGAAAAATCCCTGCAAGTCGAGAAAACTATTGATTTAATGCCGGTTTTGGTGTATAATGTTCGGGCATGACTGCACACAGATATGCGATGAGACGGGAGGTTGCAGCCCGAGCGGCTGGTTTTTCCGTGGAGTATGTCTGGTTTACAAAACCGGGCGAAGAAGTGTGCATGGTGTTTTGGTGTTGTCGCGTCAGGGTTGCCGTGACAGTACCCTTGTGCTGTGCAATTACGCTTGCTGTGCGGAGTTTCAGGCGCGTCCCTCCACAGGACACGCAGGTAACTCTTCCTGACCCGGAATCGGCGGTGCTTCTCATGATGCTTGGGAATGTCGTCGCTCGAATCCGGTATTTTAATGCTCATACGCGGAACACGCGGAAGGGTGTTAAAACTTTTCTCGCTGTAGTCAGGGAATCCGAACAGCGGCAGCCCGCCAAATTTATTTAAGGAGGCGATCCAGAAGTGGCAGTCAAGGATAAGATCAGGATCAGAATTAAGGGTTACGACCATGCGCTGGTTGACCAGTCGGCAAAGCGCATAGTTGAGGCAGCGAAGAAGACCAATGCTCAGGTCTCCGGTCCCGTTCCTCTCCCCACCGAGAAGGAAATCATCACCATCCTTCGCGCCGTTCACAAGTACAAGGATAGCAGAGAGCAGTTCGAGTACAGAACCCATAAGCGTCTTATCGATATCCTTCATCCGTCCCAGAAGACGGTTGAGGCACTTACCAGTTTAGAGCTCCCCGCCGGCATCGAAATCGAAATCAAGCTGTAAGGCTCAAGAGATCGATATAGAAAGCCAACGGACGAGGTCATGTTGGGAAGGGTGAAAGCCTGACTCAACCAATAACCCGACAGGAGGAAAATAAAACCATGCAAAAAGGCATTATCGGCAAGAAAATTGGCATGACCCAGATCTTCGACGAGAAGGGCAACTGCATAGCTGTTACCGTCGTCGAGGCAGGCCCCTGTGTTGTTACACAGAAGAAGGTCGTTGAGACCGACGGTTACGATGCTGTACAGCTCGGTTTCGAGGATGTAAAGCTGAAGTACCGCAAGAAGGATCGCTCCGCTCGCTGCGCTAAGTTTGCTGAGCTTCCTTCCAACGTTACCAAGCCCCTGCAGGGTCACTTCGCTAAGGGCGGAGTTCCCGCAAAGAAGTACCTTCGTGAGTTCCGTTTCGAGTCTATCGATGGCATGAACGTCGGCGACATCATCACTGCAGAGACCTTTGCAGCCGGTGATCATGTAGACGTAGTCGGAACCAGCAAGGGTAAGGGCTGGGCCGGCGTCATCAAGCGCTGGAACTTCGGCCGCCTCAAGGAAAGTCACGGTACCGGTCCTGTGCATCGTCACGGCGGTTCCATCGGTGCTTGCTCCGATCCTTCCCGCGTATTCAAGGGAAAGAAGATGGCCGGTCACCTCGGACATGAGCGCGTAACAGTGCAGAACCTCACGATAGTGAAGGTGGACGTTGAGAATAATCTCATCGCTATCAAGGGTGCGATCCCCGGCCCCAAGGGCGGCGTCGTGCTGATCAGCGACAGCGTCAAGGCTTAAGGGAGGTAACACAATGCCAAAGATAGCTGTGGTCGACAAGACCAATAAACATGTTAAGGATATAGAGCTTGCGGATTCCGTTTTCGGCATCGAGCCCAACGGCCCCGCAATGCATGCTGTAGTTGTTAACTATCTCGCCAATCAGCGTCAGGGCACTCAGTCCACTCTGACCCGCGGCGAGGTAAGCGGCGGCGGTAAGAAGCCCTACAGACAGAAGGGTACCGGCCGCGCCCGTCAGGGTTCCACCCGCGCAACTCAGTGGGTACACGGTGGTATCGCTCTCGGCCCCAAGCCCAGATCCTACCGCTACACCCTCAACAAGAAGCTGCGCCGCCTCGCAATGAAGTCTGCATTCTCCTCCAAGGTGCAGAGCGGCGACCTTATCGTTCTTGACCAGCTCACCATGAGCGAGTACAAGACCAAGGAGATAGTTGCTCTGCTTGCAGCTCTTGGTGCAGACAGAAAGGCACTGATAGTCATGCCTGAGAAGAATGACATGGTTATCCGCAGTGCTTCCAACATCCCCGGCGTTAAGACCGCACTGGTCAATACTCTCAATGTTTACGACATCCTCAACGCGGACAAGTTCATCGTTGTCGAGGGTGCAGTAGCACAGCTTGAGGAGGTGTACGCATAATGAATGCACGCGATATTATCATTCGCCCCGTTATCACTGAGCGTTCGATGAAGGGCATCACCGAGAACAAGTACACCTTTGAGGTGGCAAGATCTGCCAACAAGATCGAGATTAAGAAGGCTGTTGAGGAATGCTTCCCCGGCACCATCGTTGCCAAGGTCCGCACCATGAACGTCCGCGGTCGTCTCCGCAGACAGGGCCGCACCGAAGGCTACACTCCTTCTTGGAAAAAGGCAATCGTTACCCTCGCTGAGGGTTCCAAGTCCATCGAGTTCTTCGAGGGCCTCTATTAATAGCTAACGCAATATAATCAGTCCCGCACCCTGTGCGGTATGGCGATGTATTGGAGCTGGACAGCTCCAGCTAAGCCAATCACGAGGAGAGTGAAAAAATGTCCATTAAATTCTACAAGCCTACGACCAACGGCCGTCGTAACATGACGGTTACGGATTATTCGCAGCTCAGCAAGGTCGAGCCGGAGAGAAGCCTGCTCGCTCCCCTGAAGAAGAAGTCCGGACGTAACAGCTATGGTCGAATCACCGTCCGTCATCGTGGCGGCGGCGTGCGCAGAAAGTATCGTATCATCGACTTCAAGCGTCAGAGAGCTGACGTTCCCGCAGTCGTAAAGACCATCGAGTACGATCCTAACAGATCTGCTTTCATCGCTCTTATCGAGTATGAAGATGGCGTAAAGACCTACATCACTGCGCCCCACGGTCTTAAGGTCGGCGACACCGTCGTTTCTGGTGCAGCCGCAGACATAAAGCCCGGCAATGCACTTCCGCTGTCGGCTATTCCTACCGGTACCTTCATCCACAACGTCGAGCTCTACCCCGGCAAGGGCGCACAGCTCGCAAAGGCAGCCGGCGTTCAGGCACAGCTCATGGCTAAGGAAAACGGTCTGGCACTGCTCAGACTTCCCTCCGGTGAGCTTCGCAATGTGCCCGCCGCCTGCATGGCAACCATCGGCCAGGTTTCCAACATTGACCATGAAAACGTCAAGATCGGTAAGGCTGGACGTAAGCGCCACATGGGTTGGCGTCCCACCGTTCGCGGTTCTGTCATGAACCCCTGCGATCACCCGCACGGCGGTGGTGAGGGCAAGAGCCCCATCGGTCGTCCCGGTCCTGTTACCCCGTGGGGTAAGCCTGCTCTTGGTTACAAGACCCGCTCTAAGAAGAAGGCCTCCGACAAGATGATCGTCAGACGTCGGAATGGCAAGTAAACCGGTGAAAGGAGAAGCTTACATCAATGGGTAGAAGCATGAAAAAAGGACCCTTCGTCCAGCCGGCACTGCTCAAGAGAATCGAAGCGATGAACGAAACTGGTGAGAAGAAGATCGTTAAGACCTGGAGCCGTTCTTCGATGATATTCCCCGCTTTTGTCGGTCATACAATAGCTGTTCACAACGGCAAGAATCACATTCCTGTATTCGTTACCGAGGATATGGTTGGTCATAAGCTGGGCGAGTTCGCCCCCACCCGTACCTTCCGCGGTCATGCAGGTTCCAAGACATCCAAATAAGCAGCGAAAGGAGTAACTCAGATGGAAGCAAGAGCAGAGCTCAATTATGCTCGCATCGCACCGAGAAAGGTGCAGATCGTGCTTGACCTTATCAGGAACAAGCCGGTAGACGAGGCACTGGCGATTCTGAAGTATACGCCCAAGGCTGCCTGCGAGCCTCTTATGAAGCTTCTTAATTCTGCTATCGCCAACGGTGTCAATGACCCCGCTAAGTCGATGGACAGAGAGAGAATGTATGTTGCAGAGTGCTTTGTTTCTCAGGGCGTAACCCTCAAGCGTATTCGCCCCAGAGCACAGGGCAGAGCCAACCGCATCAACAAGAAGACTTCTAATATCACCCTGGTTCTCAGGGACGAATAGTAAGCGAGGAGGTTAATTATGGGTCAGAAAATTCATCCGCACGGCCTGCGCGTCGGCGTTATCAAAGACTGGGACTCCCGTTGGTATGCCAGAGATAACGAGTTCGGCGACCTCCTTGTCGAGGACTATAACCTGCGCAAGGCTCTGAAGAAGAAGTATTATGCCGCTGGCATTCCCCGCATCGAGATAGAGCGCGACGCTTCCCGTGTCCG
>SVPT01000029.1 GCA_015065695.1 Oscillospiraceae bacterium
GGCTCTGCCCGAAACCGTAGACAAGCTGATGGGTTCCCTCCAGTTCTCCACCGTTCTGGCGGAAATCTGGAAGGTCATCTCCCGCGCCAACAAATATATTGACGAAACCGCACCCTGGGTGCTGGGCAAGGACGAGAGCAAGAAGGCACGTCTTGCCACCGTCCTGTGGAATCTGGCAGAGACCCTGCGCTTTGTGGGCATACTGCTCACCCCCTTCCTCCCCCGCACCACTCCCAGCATCTTCCGGCAGCTTGGCGTTGCTGAGGACCTGCAGTGCTATGACGCTCTTGAATGGGGCAGGCTGCCCGCCTGCGCCGCACTGCGCAAGGGCGATGTGCTCTTCCCCCGCATTGACGTGGACAAGGAAATTGCCGAGCTGGACGCTCTGCTTGCCGCACAGCAGGAGGCAGCAGCCGCCGCAAACAAGAAGTTCACTCCCGAGCCCTTTGCGGAGACCATCACCATCGACAAGTTCTTCGAGAGCGACCTGCGTGTTGCCAAGGTAGTTGCCTGCGAGCCTGTCAAGAAGTCCAAGAAGCTGCTGCGTCTGGTACTTGACGACGGCACAGGCGCAGAGCGCATCGTTGCCAGCGGCATCGCACAGTGGTACAAGCCCGAGGACCTCATCGGTCACTGCGTTGCGCTGGTTGCCAACCTCGCCCCCGCCAAGCTGTGCGGCGTGGAAAGCTGCGGCATGATTCTCGCCGCGGACGACCCTGAGGGCGACGGCTGCAAGGTGCTGTTCCTCGATGGCATGACTCCCGGTACTAAGATTCACTAAATATACAATGGGTAACACCAAAAAGAAGGATACTCCCCCCGTTGACTGGCTGCTCTACGAGCGCACTGCCCGGGAGGAGGGCTATTCCATCATCTGCGGCGTGGACGAGGCCGGGCGAGGCCCTCTTGCAGGTCCTGTCTTTGCCGCGGCGGTGGTGCTGCACCCCGACACGGTCATCGAGGGGGTCAACGACTCCAAGAAGCTGACCGAGGCAAAGCGGGAGGCACTTTTCGATGTGATATGTGAGCAGGCGGCCGATTACAGCATCGCTGCCGCTGACGTAGCGGAAATCGAAAGCCTGAACATTCTGCAGGCCACCTACCTTGCCATGACCCGTGCGGTGAGCGGACTGAAGCAGCCGCCCCAGTTTGCCCTCATTGACGGAAACCGTATGCCGCCGCAGCTTGGCTGCGCGGGCAAAACCGTCGTCAAGGGTGACGGGCTATCCTGCTCCATTGCCGCCGCGTCTATCCTCGCAAAGGTGGCGCGTGACCGCTTTATGCTGGTGCTGCACGAGAAATACCCTCAGTACGGCTTTGACCGACACAAGGGCTACGGCACACCCCAGCACCTCGAGGCACTGCGCCAACATGGACCCGCGCCGATACACCGGCTCAGCTTCCTGAAGAAAATCGAAGGCATACCCATGCCGAAGGGAGATGCGCAGTGAACACCACACAGAAGGGCAACGCGGGCGAGACCGCAGCCTGCACCCTGCTTGAGCAGGGCGGCTACACCATCGTCAAGCGCAACCACCGCGCCTACAGCGGTGGCATTTGTGTCGGAGAAATAGACATAATCGCACAGAAGGGCGAATATATTGTTTTTGCCGAGGTTAAGACGCGCAAGGCGGGCTCTCTCGGCAGCGGAGCGGAGGCTGTGGATACGCGCAAGCGCCGCCGTTTGCTTACCTCCGCGCTGCTGTGGGTTATGGAAAACAACTGCCAGTTGCAGCCCCGCTTTGACGTTATCGAGGTCACTGAGACCCCTGACGGTGGCTGCGTCCTCAACCACATCGAAAACGCCTTTGGCGAGGAATAGATTCTGCATATCACCAACTCATTCTGCCGTAAACGGAGTGACACAACAAGCAATGAACTTTTTTGACCTACACTGCGACACCGCCTTTGAATGTACCACACAGCTTGGCGGACGCACCCTTGACGAGGGTGCGCACCATCTGTCCCTTGACAGGGGGGCGTACCTTGACCGCTGGCGGCAGGTTTTCGCCATCTTCATGCCCGACGAGGACGAAAGCGGCGCACCCATTCGCGGCGATGCCGCCATTGCCCACTACGAGCGTGTGCTTGCCTACATAAAGCGGCAGGCGCAGCTTTTCCCCGACCGCTTTTTTATCTGCACCGACAGGGAGACCATTGAGCGGGAAACCCCTGCTGGTGTGTGCGGAGCCATCATCTCCGTGGAGGGCGGCTCGGCGGCAGCTGGCTCTCTTGAGCGCATTGAGCGTATGTACGCCGACGGCGTGCGCATGATGACCCTGACTTGGAATGCCGCCAACGAGATTGCCTGCGGCGTGTGGGCAGAGCCCACCGGCGGGCTGACCCCCTTCGGTCGTCAGGCGGTGGAGCTGATGAACCGCATCGGCATGACGGTGGACGTTTCCCACCTTGCCGACCGTGGCTTCTACGACGTGGCGGAGCTTACACAGCGTCCCTTTGTCGCTTCCCACTCCTGCTCCCGTGAGCTGTGCAATCACCGCAGAAACCTGACCGACGAAATGTTCGGCATAATCCGCGACTGCGGCGGTCTGGTGGGCATCAACTTCAGCCGTGGTTTTCTGGAGGTCAACGAGAATGCCCATCTCGACCACATTCTGCGCCACACCGAGCATTTCCTTGCCCTTGGCGGCGAGCAGACGGTGTGCATGGGCAGCGACTTTGACGGCACCGATATGCCCGACGGCGTGACCGGCATAGAGTCCATGGGCGCGGTTTACGAGCGTTTCCTCAAGGCAGGCTACAGTCAGCAGCTTACCGACGACATCTTCTATAACAACGCCGCCCGTTTCTTTGGGCGCGCGCTGTCCTGATAAAACAACAAGGAGCTTTCTAAAAATGAGATACACAAGCACCAGAGACAACTCCGTCCGTGTGGATTCGGCAACAGCCATCGCCCGGGGCATCAGCCCCGATGGCGGTCTGTATGTGCCGGAGGAGATTCCCCAGTACGATTACCGCGCACTGTGCCAGACCGTCAAGGCTGACTACCGTGACCGCGCAATTGACATTCTCAGCCGCTTCCTCACCGACTTCACCGCTGACGAGCTGCGTGAATGTGTCTACGCCGCCTACACCGACAAATTCGGTGCTGACGACGAGGTCGCCCCTGTGGTTTCCGCAAACGACAACAAGTATATCCTTGAGCTGTGGCACGGCCCCACCTCCGCCTTCAAGGACATGGCACTGCAGCTTCTCCCCCATCTGCTCACCCGCTCTGTAAAAAAGACCGGCAGCGGCAAGGAGACTGTCATACTGGTTGCCACCTCCGGCGACACCGGCAAGGCTGCACTGGAGGGCTTCTCTGATGTGCCCGGCACACGCATCATCGTATTCTATCCCGAGGACGGCGTCAGCAACATTCAGAAGCTGCAGATGACCACCCAGCTTGGTGAAAACGTCAGCGTATGCGCTGTCCGCGGCAACTTTGACGATGCCCAGACCGGCGTAAAGCGCATCTTCACCGACCCCGCCCTCATTGACGAGCTTGCCGCCCACAACATGGCATTCTCCTCCGCCAACTCCATCAACTGGGGCCGTCTGGTGCCGCAGATTGTCTACTACATCAACTCCTACCTTGAGCTGATGGAAAACGGCGAGATGGACTACGAGGACGAGCCCTTCAACATCGTTATCCCCACCGGCAACTTCGGCAACATTCTTGCCGCGTACTACGCAAAGCTGATGGGTCTGCCCGTAAAGAAGCTGATTTGCGCCTCCAACGCCAACAACGTGCTTACCGACTTCCTGCGCACCGGCGTTTACGACCGCAACCGCACCTTCCACACCACCATCTCCCCCTCCATGGACATTCTCATCTCCAGCAATCTGGAGCGTCTGCTGTACCACATGAGCGGCTGTGACTGCAACGCCGTCCGCAACTGGATGGAGCAGCTTAAAACCACCGGCCGCTATGACGTTGGCGCAGACATGACCCGCCAGCTTGGTGAGGTCTTCTGGGCGGGCTGCTGCGACGACGCGCAGACCAAGCAGGAAATCCGCGCCATGTTTGAGGCAGAGGGCTATCTGTGCGACACCCACACCGCTGTCGGTCTCAACGTATACAGACAGTATGTAGAGGCAACCGGCGACACCACCCCCACCGTCATCGCCTCCACCGCCAGCCCCTTCAAGTTTGCGCCCAGCGTACTTGGCTCGCTGACCGAGCTTGACCCCCAGCGCAATGAGTTTGACATCATCAGCGAGCTTTCGGTTATTTCCGGCTGCGCTGTCCCCACTCCCCTTGCCGAGCTTTCCGGCAAGCCGGTGCGCTTCACCAACGTCTGCAACCCCGACGAGATGGCAGACATGGTGCGCAGGCTGCTCTTCTGATTGAGTTTTTTCCGTAAGGCAGCACCATTTTACCCATACGCATGATAAAGCCGGCGCCGCTGACCGGCGCCGGCTTCTTTTGGAAGTTTTCGGACTGTATCCGAAAAATCGGGCTGCAATGAGGGGGAAATCAGAACTTCTGCTCGTAGGTGGCGCAGGCGGGGTCATCGCAGGAACATTCGCCGCAGGCGGTAACCTCGATGCAGTGTGCGGTACAGCAGTCGTCGCTGTTGTGCCAGCGGCAGTCCTCTGCCTTGCACTTGATATGGTTGACTACCTGCTCATAGGGACGGTTTACATCAGACATCGCTTTGTACTCCTTATTCTTTTGATTTTCGCCCGCAGACCCACAGGGAAAAGCGGGCGCATTACACAGTATGCCCCCAAAATCATAAAATACAGAGGTTTATATGGCACTTTTCGCAATTGGCGACACCCACCTTTCGCTGGGCACGGACAAGCCCATGGATATTTTCCGCGGCTGGCAGGACTACACCGGCCGTCTGGAGAAAAACTGGCGCGCTGTGGTCAGCGATGAGGATACCGTTGTCATTGCCGGAGATGTCTCCTGGGCGATGAAGCTGGAGAATACTCTGGAGGACTTTTCCTTTCTGCACAGCCTGCCCGGGCGCAAGCTCATCATGAAGGGCAACCACGACTACTGGTGGTCCACCAAGGCAAAGATGGAGCGGTTTATTGAAGAGCAGGGTCTGGACAGCCTGCATATCCTCTTCAACAACAGCTACGTCTGCTCCGGTGCTGTAGTGTGCGGCACGCGGGGCTGGTCCTACGACTGTCCGCAGGGCGAGCAGTCGGTGCTGCTGCGGGAATGCGGACGGCTGCGTATGTCGCTGGACAGCGCAAAGGACAGCGGGCTGGAGCCCATCGTCTTTCTTCATTACCCGCCCCTCTACGGCGACTACCGCTGCGACGAGATAATGGATGTGCTGCACGAATACGGCGTGAAGCGCTGCCTTTACGGACATCTGCACGGTCAGTCACACAAAAAGGCCGCACAGGGTATTCAGGAGGGCATTGAGATGAAGCTCATTGCCGGCGATTACGTTGACTTCGTGCCTTATCTGGTGTGCCGCTGACCACCGCACAGTACCTTTGTCCCCCACACCCAAAGCACAGGGAGTCAATGGAAAATTTGCTCTTTATTTTTTGTATATCATATGCTATAATGATTATATGTGCGAATTCACAATGTAATATTCACTTGGAGGAATTATAAATGAAACTGCTTAGCTGCACTACAACCGCACCCAACCGCAGAAAGCTCGAGATCGAGCTGGACGCTGCTTCCTTTGCCGCTGCCTGCGAGGCCGCCTACAAGAAGAACGTATCCAAGATCAATATCCCCGGCTTCCGCAAGGGCAAGGTTCCCCGCAATGTCGTCGAGCGTATGTACGGCAAGGAATTTTTCTTTGAGGACGCTGTAAACGCACTGTATCCCGAGGCTCTCGAGGCTGCCATCAAGGAAGCCGCTCTGGAGTATGTTGATGACGCCATCGATCTGGACGTCACCAAGATCAGCCTTGAGGAAGGCGTTGTATTTACCGCTGAAATCACCGTCAAGCCCGAGGTCAAGCTGCCCAAGTATGAGGGCATCGAGGTTGAGCGTCCTCTGGTCAACGTCACTGACGAGCAGGTTGACGAGCGTATCCGTCAGCTCCGCGAGCGCAACGCCCGTGTTATCGATGTAGACGACCGTGCCGCCAAGGAAGGCGACACCTGCGTATTCGACTTCGAGGGCTTTGTTGACGGCGTTGCATTCGACGGCGGCAAGGCTGAATCCTATGAGCTGGTTCTGGGCTCCGGCAACTTTATCCCCGGCTTCGAGGATCAGATGGTCGGTCACAGCGTCGGTGAGGAGTTTGACGTAAACGTCACCTTCCCCGAGGAATACCATGCAACCGAGCTGGCCGGCAAGCCCGCTGTTTTCAAGATCAAGATGCACAACATCAAGGAAACCCAGCTCCCCGAGCTTGATGACGATTTCGTCACCGAGGTCAGCGAGGACTGCGACACCGTTGAGCAGCTCCGCGAAAGCATCCGCAAGGAGCTGACCGAGGCCGCTGAGAAGAAGGCCGAGGACACCGTTGTTGACCGCATCTATGACTGGATCGACGAGGAGATGGAGTGCGACCTTCCCGATGCTATGGTCGAGCGCCGCATTGACGCTTCCATGCGCGATTTCGACGTCCGTCTGCGCGGTCAGGGCATCACCCTGCAGCAGTACTGCCAGTACATCGGCATGACCATGGAGCAGATGCGCGCCCAGTCCAGACCCAACGCTACCCGTCAGGTCAGAATCCGTCTGGCTCTTGAGTACATTGTCAAGGCTGCCGGCATCAACATCTCCGATGAGGAAGTTGATGCAGAGATCGCCAAGATGGCAGAGCAGTACAAGATGACTGCTGAGGCTGTCCGCGCCGCCATCGACGTTGAGGACCTCAGAAGCGACATCGCCTGCGGCAAGGCTGCTGACCTCGTTCGTGAGAAGGCTATCGTCACCGACGAAAAGCCCGAATAATTCATACCTCAACTGAACACGCAAAAACGTCTGCCCGACTTCCGTCCCGCCCCAATTGCGGACGGAGGTCGGGTCGAAATGGATATAATTTGAGCGCATTGTGGATTGCGGCTCATAATTCCCGACACAGACGATATATTATACACGGAGGTGCTTAAAATGAGTTTAGTCCCTATGGTAGTAGAACAGACCAACCGCGGAGAGCGTTCCTACGACATCTTCTCCCGTCTGCTCAACGACAGAATCATCATCCTCGCTGAGGAGATCAACGACACCACTGCCAGCCTTGTCATCGCCCAGCTGCTGTACCTTGAGGGTCAGGACCCCAAGAAGGACATCAGCCTGTATATCAACAGCCCCGGCGGTTCGGTCATGGCAGGTCTTGGTATCTATGACACCATGAACTATATCTCCTGCGATGTTTCCACCATCTGCGTGGGCATGGCTGCCAGCATGGGCGCATTCCTGCTCTCTGCCGGCGCAAAGGGCAAGCGTTATGCCCTGCCCAACAGCGAAATCATGATTCACCAGCCCCTCGGCGGCACTCAGGGTCAGGCAACTGACATTCAGATTCAGGCCAACCAGATTCTCAAGCTGAAGAAGAAGCTGAACACCATGCTGGCCGATGCCACCGGCAAGACCTACGAGCAGATTGCTATGGATACCGAACGCGACAACTATATGACCGCTCCTGAGGCTGTTGCCTACGGTCTCATTGACCGCGTTATCTACAAAAGATAGGATAGGTGTGATTTAGTTGTCCCAGAAGGATTCTACCGATTATTACGTTCGCCGCTGTTCCTTCTGCCGCAAGACAGAGGAGGAGGTCGAACGCCTTATCTCCGGCAACGGGGTGTACATCTGCGATGAGTGCGTGGAGCTGTGCTGCTCCATCATCGACAGTGACTTCGTCCCCCGCAGAGACCGGAATTCCCGCCGCGCTTCTGCCAAGCGTTCGCGCTCCTCTATCCCCCGCCCGCAGGAGATCAAGCAGCACCTTGACCAGTATGTCATCGGACAGGACAGGGCAAAGATAGCCCTCTCTGTCGCTGTGTATAACCACTACAAGCGCATTTCCATGACCCACGACACCGATGATTCGGTGCGCATACAGAAGAGCAATATCCTTCTGCTTGGTCCTACCGGTGTGGGCAAGACCCTGCTGGCACAGTCCCTTGCGGAGATACTGGACGTTCCCTTTGCCATCGCTGACGCCACCACCCTCACTGAGGCGGGCTATGTTGGCGAGGACGTTGAGAACATTCTTCTGCGCCTTATTCAGGCTGCCGACTGGGACGTGGAAAAAGCCGAGCACGGCATTATCTACGTTGACGAGATTGACAAGATTGCCCGCAAGTCGGAAAACCCCTCCATCACCCGCGACGTTTCCGGCGAGGGTGTGCAGCAGGCTCTGCTGAAGATACTGGAGGGTACCGTTGCCAACGTGCCGCCTCAGGGCGGACGCAAGCACCCGCAGCAGGAGTTTATCCAGATAAACACTTCCAACATTCTCTTCATCTGCGGCGGCGCATTCGACGGCATAGAGAAGGTCATCGAACGCCGTGTGGGCAACTCCTCTCTGGGCTTTGGCGCACAGATCCACCAGAAGGACGATGCCAGCTACAGTGAGCTGCTGGCACGCGCTATCCCTCAGGACCTGGTGCGTTTCGGTCTTATTCCCGAAATCGTCGGTCGTCTGCCCGTGTTCACCTCCCTCTCTCCGCTTGACTGCGATGCCCTTGTGCGCATCATGAACGAGCCGAAGAACGCTCTGCTCAAGCAGTACAGCTACCTCTTCAAGCTGGACGGCGTGGAGCTGATTGTTGAAGAGGACGCAATGGTGGAGATTGCCAAGAAGGCTCTGGAGCAGCACACCGGTGCTCGCGGTCTGCGCGGCATCATCGAAGAGCTGCTCACTCCGCTTATGTTCAACGTACCCTCTGACGACACCATCAAGAGCGTTACCCTCACCGCAGCCAGTGTGCTGGGCGAGGAGGAGCCGCTCATCTGCCGCAAGGAAGCGGTCGAGGATGACTCTCAGCCCGAGGGCGCGGAGGCTGACCCCGCGTAAGACTTTTTCCCGATGATAAACAACAGCACCTCAGAACGGCTTTTTCGCTGTTCTGGGGTGCTTCTTTGTTTGTTCGGTTTTTCCGTCAGAATCGTTCTGGGTCGGGGGTGTAGGCGCACTGACTGCACTGACCGGTATGTACGCAGATGACACCGCCGCAGGAAGGGCAGCTCCAGCGCAGGCGATGGGTCTCCACGCAAAATTCCGCGCCCAAGCTTCTGATGTCAGCCAGATTCTGTGCGGGGGATTCGCGCAAGGGGTACTTTGTGGCGTAGCGCTGCTCCAAATCCTGCAGCTCCTTGCAGGGGTAGTCAGGGCACCGGTCGCAGAAGCCATTGGTTTCCGCCAGCTTTTCGCAGGTCCAGATGCGGCATATCTCGGTGCAGTAGTGGGATTTATGCTGCTGCGGTCCACGGCAGCCCTTGCAGGGGCTTTCCTTGCGCAGTGCGCTGCGGCACAGGGTGCAGTTAAGTCCGCAGGGCGCAAGCATTTCGAGGGAGAATTTCGCCGCAGAGGCACAATCAGCGTCCTCCTGCGGGCGCAGGATATACTCCATCTCCACCACTTTCCATTTGTCCCTTATCAGCTCGGTTTCGCCCGTTTCCTTAAAGCCCAGAGCCCTGTAGCAGCGGGCGGCGGGCAGATTGTCCTCAAAGACCCCCAGCGTTATGCGCTCGGGGCTATATTTATCCCTGGCATAGCGCAGTGCCAGCTCAATCATTCTTCTGCCGTAGCCCTTGCCACGCCTGCTGCTGTCCACGATGATGAAGCCAAAGCGCAGCGTCTTATGCTCGGTGTCGGTCCAGCGCATTATCATATGCCCTATCGGACCGTTTTCGTCAAAGGCAGTAAAGGGGAAAAAGCCCTCGGTCTTAACGCGCTCGCTGTAGCTGGCGTTAACCTCGTCGGCGGACAGCGGGTACTGCTTGTACAGATAGGCACTCCACATACGATAGGTGTCCTCGTCCTGCACCCAGCTTGCAAGCAGCTCTCCGTCAGCGGGCAGGTATGTCCTCAGTCCCAGCATATTTTCACGCTCCTTTTGATGCGAATGATTACTTTGTAATTATACTACAGCCTGATAAAATTTGCACCACGTTTCTATTGTTTTCCAAAAATTCATATTATCTTCCTTGACAAATTCAATCCTGCGCATTATACTTACAACCGTACTAACACACATAGTACAGACGTAACACGCAATTGCGAAAGATTCTGAGGAAAGGAGCAGCACGCTATGTATGTAATTGATAACCAGTCCCGTCAGGCGGTGTATGAGCAGATTGTTGCCCAGACCGAGCGTTTTGTAATGACAGGGCTGATGACTGCTGACCAGCCCATGCCTTCGGTGCGGTCGCTTTCCATGGAGCTGTCGGTCAATCCCAACACGATACAGAAGGCATATGCGGAGCTGGAGCGGCGCGGCATCATCTATGTCGTTACCGGCAAGGGCAGCTTTATCTCCTCCGGCGCAAAGGACAGCCTTGCCATTGCCAAGCGCGGCAGGCTGGCTGAGATTGAGGCGATTGCCGGAGAATGTGCCATCGCGGGCATTGACAAACAGCTTATCTATGACGCTGTAGACAAAGGTTACGGCAGGAATGGAGGTAATGAACAATGATTAAAGCCGAAAAACTGACCAAACGCTTCGGCGGTCACACCGCCCTGAATGAACTTAGCTGCACCATCTCCGACGGCAGTGTGTACGGACTGGTTGGCTCCAACGGCGCGGGCAAATCCACGCTGATGCGCCTGATTGCCGGCGTGTACCGCCCCGACGGCGGCAGCATCACCATAGACGACCAGCCTGTATTCGGCAACACTGCCACGCTGAGCCGTCTGGTGTTTGTGCCTGACGAGCTGTACTTCCTGCCCGGTGCGAGCATCAGCCGCATGGCAGAGCTTTACCGCAACGTGCGCGGCTCTGTCAACGAGCAGCGGCTCAATGACCTTGCCGCACTGCTGGAGCTGGACACCACCCGCCCCATCGCCCAGTTTTCCAAGGGCATGAAGCGGCAGGCAGCCACTATCCTCGCCCTCGCCTGCGAGCCTGATGTGCTGCTCTTTGACGAGACCTTTGACGGGCTTGACCCTGTCATGCGCAGCACCGTCAAGCGTATCATCGTGGACGATGTTATGGAGCGCAAGGCCACCGTCATCATCACCTCCCACTCCCTCCGCGAGCTGGAGGACACCTGTGACCAGCTTGCCCTGCTGCACAAGGGCGGTCTGGTACTGGAATCGGACGTAGTAAATCTGAAAACCTCACTCTTCAAGGCGCAGATTGCCTTTAACAGAGAGTTTACCCGGGAAGAGCTGGCTGCGGCGGCACAGTGCGAGGTGCTTTCCTTCAGCAAGCGCGGCTCTGTTGCCACCGCCATCATGCGCGGCAGCCGCGAGGACGCAGAGCAGCGTCTGCGCGCCATGCAGCCTGTGCTTGTGGACATTCTCCCCCTGTCGCTGGAGGAGGTTTTCGTGTACGAGATGGAAGCCCTTGGCTATGAATTCAATGAAACCCTGGAAGGGGGCATAAATGATGAAAAATAAGTTTTTCTCCGCGGGTCTGTATCGGGAGGGTCTCCGCCAGATGCGTATTCCCGGCATTGCCCTTGCCTGCATAAGCCTGCTTATTGCACTGATTGATTTATTTAACTACAACGGCGTAACCTCCCAGATAAGCTCCACCTCGCTGTCGATTGCGGTCATTCTTGCACTGTACATTGCTACCCCTGCCATGGTGCTGCTGGGCTTCAACTTCCTCAACTCCCGCCGCGCTGCCGACTTCTACCATTCCATACCCCAGACACGCACCTCTCTGGCGGTCAGCTTCTTTGCCGCCTCCATGACATGGTCTGCGGGCAGCGTGCTGATGAATGCTTTATTGAGCATTCTCACCGTTTCCCTCAGCGGTGTAGCTGTTGTATGGAGCGAATGGTTTATTTTCATCGCCAACGCACTGAGTGCCCTGCTGCTGCTCAACAGCCTTGGTCTGATTGCTGTGAGCATTGCAACCGGCGCATTCAACCAGCTTATCTGCGCGGGTCTTATCGCCTTCCTCCCCCGCATGCTGATTAACAACTTTGGCGACCTTGCAAGTCAGGCAGTGCCTGTGCTGACCGGTCTTGAGGATTATCTCGGTCGCTTTGCGGAGTTTGAAATCAATCCGATTTTCTCCGACAACACCAGAGATATGTATTCCTGCCTGTACGGTGTTGTTCTCAGTGCTATTTACTTTACCATAGGTCTTATCTGCTTTAACCGCAGACGCAGCGAAGCCGCCACCCAGACCGCAATGAACAAGGGCGTTCAGTGCGCACTGCGTGTGCTAGTGGCGTTTATCCTGTGCATCTATCCCTGTCAGGAGCTGAGCAGGTGCCTTATCAACACCCAATCTGTCGATGGCAGTGGACTGCTGCTGTCCTACGGCTTTGCCATCATCTTCTACTACCTCTACGAAGCCATCACCAGCCGCCGCATAAAGGGCGTGCTGCGCGTTACCGGCGAGATGGGCATTGGTCTGCTGGTGCTTGCCGCCCTCAACCTGCTGTTCATCTTCGGTCCTGCGGTGGTTGCCAACAGCGCCCTTAACGCAAACCTTGGACCAGACAGAGTAGCGGCAGTGGTGCTTACCCACCCCGCCGCCAACGAAACGCGCTACGAGGCACTGAGCGTTGAAGGTGTTGAGCTGGACGACGAGCAGCTTATCGAGCAGCTTTGCGATGTGCTTGACGGCAACATCAAAACAATCAAGGCGGGCAAGAATCCCACCCTTGACAGAATAAGCGGCATGACCAACTATTACTTCCGCGAATATATATATGTTCAGTTCAGACTCAATGACGACTCGACAGCCACACGCATCATCTATCCCTCCAAAAAGGAAAAGGAGGCTATAGATGCCTCCCTGTGCGACAACGAACAGTATATGTCTGCCCTGCGTGCTTTCCCGAAATGGGAGGAGCTCACCCTCATTGACAGCAGCAGTATAGTGGACAAGGCGATGCTTCGTGACCTTTACAAGTCTTTGGAGGAGGAGGTAACCTCCCTTCCCGACAGCAGCTTCCTTGCCTATATCAACGACACCTACAGCGGCAAGCTTTACTTCCCCGCACCCAAATTTTATACACAGGACACAATGCACACCAAATATCTCAGTGACTGCTTCATCACTCTGGAGGGCTACAAGGACGGCAAATTCTGGTACAACAATTATCAGCTTAACGGCTACCTGCCCAAGACATACAAGCTGTATACGGAATATCTCAATTGCCCGAGGAACATGAGCACCGATGATTTCCTCCGGTTTACAAGCGGCGTAAACGACGGCGAATTCAGTTATGTTTCCATCGAATGTATTTCTCCCAAAGTGCCTGAAAACCTCTCTGCCAGCTGCGCCCTTGGCTTCGGCAACGGTGTGCCCGGGGACATAGATAATTATGATTACGATTACGAAGCCATGAACAGGGTCATCAACGACATTGTGAAAAACTGGAACAAGAAGCCCAACTCCTCGGACGCCTACTACAGAATAGATGCAAGTTATGGGGTATATGATGAAGCGGGTTACGAGAGCGGTGTGCGTGAGGTTTTCATTGTTCCCTGTACCGATGTGGATTCCTTCATACAGACCATGGAATCCCAGTCTGCCTGATGTTGCCAGATGACAGAAGGCTTCTGTAGCCTGCATGGTTGACAACGGCACGATAAAGTTATATTATAGTAAATAATATAGCCAATCGGAGGAAATGAAAATGAAGAAACTCATCGCAGCCATTACGGCAACAGTGATGCTGCTTATGGTGCTGACCGGCTGCTCCCTGCTTGAAACCACCACCACTTCCAACAACGCCCGCTATGAGGCACACATCGAGGTGCTCAACAATGCCAGCGGCATCAAGAAGCTCACCCTTAAGTGGTATGCCACCCCTGAGGACGTTACCGCAGGCAACCCTGTCGGTCAGGAGGAGATGAGCCACTCTGACGGCACAGCACTGACCGTCGGTGAGCTGCTCAGCTTCCAGCTTAACGTCTCCGACCTTGACAACACCGGCTATGAGGATCCGATGACCTACGATGTGTTCATGGACTTCATCACCGGCAAGGACAACAAATACAACTACAAGCAGGTGTGGAGCTACTATCTGCAGTTTACCATCACCGACATGGATAAGCAGGTAACTACCCTGCCCTCCTTCGGCCCTGTGGAGCTTCGCCTTGGACGCAAGACCAACATGACCATCAATCCCCCTGTTTCGGGCAGCGATATTCAGATTGTCCTTGGCTGATAAGCGTTAATTGTAACCGACAAAACAAAATCGGGTCAGCGCATACATGGTGCGCTGACCCGATTCTTTTTGCATTACTGTCCTGCGTCCTTCAGCACCTCTGAGATAAGCAGGTCGATGTCCCCGGGCTTCTCCAGCTTGGCACACAGCCCACGCAGGCGAGATGCTCCGTGGAAGCCCTTTATGTACCACGCGGCGTGCTTGCGTGCCTCCCGTATGCCCACATACTCACCCTTGTATTCGCACAGCGTCAGCAGGTGGCGGCGCATGACCGACATACGCTCAAATATGCCCGGCTCGGGCAGGGGGCGGCTATGCTCGTACAGAGCGTTGATGGCACGGAAAAGCCACGGGTTGCCCAGCGCACCCCGCCCCACCATGACCATATCGCAATTGGTCTGCTCCAGCATACGCATGGCATCGTCGGCAATGAATATATCGCCATTGCCGATGACCGGCACACTCACCGCCTCCTTGACCGCCTTTATCATTGTCCAGTCGGCAGGGGGAGCGTACATCTGCTCTCTGGTGCGGGCGTGCAGTGTGATTGCCTTGGCTCCCGCTTCCTCGCACAGAGCTGCAACCTCCACACAGTTGATGCTCTCTTTGTCCCAGCCTGTACGCATCTTGACGGTCACGGGCACATCGCCTGCCACCTGCACCACTGCCGCGGTTATCTCTCCGCACAGGCGTGGATTCTTCATCAGGGCACTGCCTGTGCCGTTGCCTGTTATCTTGGGTGTGGGGCAGCCCATGTTGATGTCGATGCCGTCGGGGTTATATTCCAGCGCACGCTTTGCCGCCTGCGCCATGGTCTCCGGCGAGCAGCCGAAAAGCTGCACAGCCATGGGACGTTCCTTTTCGCTGACACTCAGCAGCTCTGCGGATTTCCTGTCGCCCAGTGTCAGACCCTTGGCACTTGCCATCTCTCCCACGCAGTATGCTGCGCCGTAGCCAACGCACAGCTCACGAAACGCCCTGTCGGCAACGCCTGCCATCGGCGCAAGGGCGGCTATTCCCTCTATCTCCAGCGAACCCAGCTTCATCTTTTTCTCCCTGAAAATGTATTATCTCCGTCAATCGGAAAGCAAACACATAAATAATATCACAAACTCGCATTCTTCGCAATGACCATCTTATCTTTTGCCGCGTGAAAAAGGGAGCCGCATCGCTGCGGCTCCCTGCTTTTGTCCTGTTGGGGCGGTTTTTAAGCCGCCCCCTCGATTGTCGGATTTTCCTTCAGTTAATTCCTACGGGCAATTACTTGCTCTTTCTGCACAGGATCAGGACGAACAGTGCGCAGGATGCAATCATGACTGCTGCAACTGTTGCCATCTCGTTGTCGCCGGTGTTGGGGCTGCCGTCCATGTCACCGAGAACGGTGGTGGAATAACCGGCATTTTCTGCCTTGGTGATGACCGGCTTGATGGGCTGTACAGTCTGGATATTGTTGCGGTAGGCAACGGTGTTCTCCTGGAAGGTGTTGATGACTTCCTCGCTTGCGCCGAGAACCTCGGAGCGGAAGAGCTCCATGCCGATGTTGTCGGTGTTCTCGATGACGGAGATGGCGAACTTGCCGGTCTCGTCAACAACGCTGTTGAGCTGCTCGTTTGCATATTCAACCGCGCCTGCAAGCTTATACTTCTCGGGCAGCTCGAAGTCTACGGTGTAGTTGCCGGTGGGCACGTCGTTGAACTCGAACTTGCCTTCGCTGTCGGTGGTGGTGATGTCTACGATGTTGCCGTCGCCGTCAACCAGCTTGACGGTCAGGTCTTCGTATCCGGCATCGCCATCGCTGAAGGTGGAGTCGCTGTCATCTGCAACCCATGCTGCACCTGCTACCTTGAACTTGTCGGGGCTGTAGGTGTAGTAGTGGATAATCTCAACGCCTTCTTCAACCATGACCAGCTCCTCGGGCTTCTCGGTGCTTGTGAGGGTGTAGCCGGAGATGCTCTTCTCATGGAGGTCGGTGATGACATCACCGATGTTCAGGATCTCGCTCTCGCTGTCTGCGAGTGCGGTGTTGGTGCCTTCCTCAAGGTAGCAGACGGTCAGGACGCCTTCGCCCTTCTCGTATACGAAGGTAATGTCGATGTTGCCCTCGATGGTCTTGCCCTTGGGCTGACCCTCAACGGTGAGGTAGTCGTAGCCGTAGATTTCTTCCTTGCTGTACTCGTAGCTGTCGCCAACATCATAGGTGGTGACTACTGCGGGAATGAGGATTGCACCGGTATCGGTAACGTGGGTGACGGTAACGGTACCCTGTCTGACGGTAGTAGTTACGGTGTTGGTGGGTACATCGCATACCATTGCGGTGTTGCTTACGACGATGTTGTAGATGTCGTTTGCGATGGGAGCGGCAATGACGGTGAACTTGACTTCAACGCTCTTGCCTGCATCCAGCTTGCCAATATTCCAGGTGATGACGTCGTCCTTGACGGTTGCGCCAACAGCGGAATCTGCCTTGAGGACAGTGCCTGCGGGAACGGTGTCGGTGATGACAACATTCTGTGCAGCGGCGGTGCCGTAGTTTGCGGCGCTGATGGTGTAGGTGATCTCGCCGCCTACATTGGTCTCTGCCTTGTCAACAGTCTTGTTGGTGACAAGCACTGCGTGGGTAACCTTCTCGGTGTAGAGAGTGGTGGGCTCGGTGTCCTTGCGGTTGGTGAATACCACAGCAGCCTTGTTTGCCAGATTGCCTTCCTGATTGAATGCCTCGTCGACCTGTACAGTGAAGCTGAAGCTCTTCTCTTCGTTGACATCGAGGGTGATGTTGTTCCATACCACATTGCCGTCTGCGACGTCGGCGCCATCGGCAGCCTTGACGGTGCAGCCTGCGGGGATAGGATCGATAACGGTGATGTTGCTCAGAGCCTCACGTCTGGGGTTCTTGACGGTGATGGTGTAGGTGATGTCGCTGCCGGGGAGAACCACAGTGCCGGGTGCGGGAACAGAGGTCTTGCTTCTCAGCAGGTCGGTCTTGTCGATGATTTCGTCATACCAGTGGGTGATGACCAGTCCGTCCTCGGTGTACTCGAGGGTGGTGGGAGCATCGGTTCTTACATAGTTGTAATACTGAATGACTTCCTGATAGGTCTCGGGCAGGATGTCTCCGACATATGCATCGAAGTGCTTGGTGGGGGCGATGGTTGCTGCCGGCACATCAATGTCTCTGTAGTAGACGGTTGCCTTTGCGGGGATTCTGTTGAAGTAGTAGACGATTTCGATATTACCTGCGATGAAGGTCTCGGAATCGCTGGTGGCGGTGGTGTTGAAGTGCTGCCACTTTTCAAAGGTCTCCATCTCGGGCAGGGTGATAGCGGTGCCAACTTCGCCCTCCAGCTTGCCGGCGAACTCGGTCAGCTCGGTCTGTGCGCCGGTCTCGTCAACCTTGACGTACTTGATGGTGACGGTGCCGCGCTGTGCGGTGTTGACCACCTCGTTGGTGGACTGGCCGTTGACCTTTGCTACGTTCTTGATCTCGAGGCTGTAGTTGTCGTGCATACTGACCTTCACCTGGAAGGTGAGGCTATCGGCTGCACCTGCCTCAAGCTTGTCGATGGCGTAGGTGATGACGCCGTTTTCTACCACTGCGCCAGCGGGCAGGGACTCAGCGATCAGGGCAGTGCCTGCGGGCACGTTGTCGGTGATGACTACGCCCTCTGCGGCGGCAGAGCCGATGTTCCTGACGGAAACGGTGTACTTGATGAGGCTGCCATCGGTCAGGACAGCGTCAGCGGGAACGCTGGACTGCTTGCCGAATACCAGCAGTGCGTGGCTGGTGGTGTTGGTGTTGACGGTGACATTCTTGCCAACCTGTACATCGCGGTATGCAACCTGTGCGATGTTGCCGAGGTTGACGCCGGAGGTCAGACCCTCGTCGACATGGGCTCTGAAGGTGAGTACCTTCTCTTCGCCTGCTGCGATGGAGCCGACATTCCAGGTGATGATGTCCTCTACAGCCTTGCCGCCGCCGGAGATGGTGCCTGCAACCAGAGTCATGCCGGTGGGAACTCTGTCGGTTACAACTACGCTCTCAAGGGCATCGGTAGCACGGACGTTCTTGACGCGGATGCTGTAGGTGATTTCCTGACCGTCGATGACCAGAGTACCAGAAGCGGGGCTTGCGGTCTTTTCGACCTCGGGACGGTCGGTATCAAGGATTCTCTCGTAGTAGTGGACAATGACTTCGGTGGTCTCGTCAAAGCTCATGGGCTCGGGCTTGACCAGCAGCTCCTTGTGGTAGATGTAGCCGTCGATGGCGACTTCATCGGTGTGCTCGGCGGGGATAGCGTCGCCGAGGAAGTAAGCGTCGGTGTAGATATTGGCAGTCTTGATTTCCTGCTCGGTATCCTTATCAACGTACTTGACCACGAGGGTTGCGGGAACTCTGTCATAGTAGAAGTTGATGGTGGTAAGCTGTGCAGCGTACTTGCCGGTGGTGTTGTTGTCCACGCTGATGTACTTGCGGTTAGCCAGCTTGTTCTCAGAGACCAGATCGGTGAAGGGACCGTAGTCGGTGCCGACTCTCTCTCTGCTGAAGGAGGTCTCGATTACGCTGCCGTCGTAGTCAATGTGGTTGACTCTCAGGTCGCCGATCTTCGCATTGTCGTTGACGGTGTTTGTGTTGACCTCGTTGACCTTTGCAATGTTGGGAATGTCTCTGTCGAACTCATTCTCAGCAAACTGAGCAATGGTAACGGTGAAGGTGTGCTGTACGGGAGTGCCGGGAATCAGCTCGGGAATGACGGTGGTGAATACGCCGTTCTTGACCTCGCCGTCCTCGGTGCGGGCGAATACGGTACCCTGAGGAATGTAGCTCTCAACAGGCACATCGTATGCGGTGGCGGAACCGGTGTTGACGGTGGTGATGACGTAGGTGATTTCGTCGCCCTGAGTGAGGATCAGGTCGGGCTGGTTGTTGTAGTGATCCAGCTCAGCCTTGATGACCGGGTGGCTGACCTCGTTGGAGTAGATGGGCTCCTCGGGCTCGTTGTCGCGGTTCTCGAATGCTGCTCTTGCAACATTGTAGAGGTTGCCGCTGCCGGTGAGGTCATTGTTTACTCTGACGGTGAAGCTGACAGAAGCGGTTGCGCCGGAGGCGAGCTCTGCAGCGGTCCATGTCAGAACGCCGTTCTCGTCGGCCGCAACGTCCTCGGAAACGAGGGTGGAGCCTTCGGGGATTCGGTCGGTGATGGTCAGGTTGTAGACGGGATCGATTCTGGTGTTCTTGAAGGTGAGGGTGTAGGTGATGTTGCTGCACTCACGGACGATGGTGCCGCTTGCCGGGTCGGAGGTCTTGGTGAAGGTGGGCTGGGTGTCGTCCGGCTTAATGAAGCGGTAGTAGTGAATGATGGTTATGCCGTCCTCGGTGAATACCACGCCGTCCTCACGGGTGGTCTCAAGGAACTCGTAGTTGGTTACATCGGAGTAGTGCTCATCAGCAAGGGTGTCGCCGACGAATGCGTTCTCGGTAACTCTCGGGAGCAGCTCGCCGTTGGTGTCCTTATCGACATACATGATGGTGGCGACTGCGGGAGTTCTCTTGTAAACGTGGACGATGGTGATGTTGCCGTTTACGAAGGTGCCGGTGGTCTCGCCGGTGGTGGAGAAGTAGGTGTAGGCGGGAATCAGGGCAGCGGCTACGGAGCCATGCTCCTTGCCGGGGGTGCCTTCGTAGTGGAGGCTGTCTGCCAGAGCGTTGCCTGCCTCATCAACGAAGTGTACATCAACAGTGCCCTTCTGTACGGGAGTGGAGGTGGTGTTGGTGGGAACGTCGTTGACGTATGCGGTGTTGATGATGTTGGCGTTGAAGCTGTCGATGTTGTTTACAACAACGTCGAAGCTGACGGTCTTGGTTGCGCCGGGAGCGAGGTCAATGACCCAGCTGTTGGTGCTGCCGGCTGCAAGGGAGGTGCCTGCGGGAACATCGTCACGAATGACGATGCCGTTGGCTGCTGCAGTACCGACGTTCTGTACTCTGATGAAGTAGGTGTAGGTATCGCCAACGCCGACGAAGCCGTTGCTGATGGTGCTGGTGTACTTGTCAGCAACCAGAACTGCGTGGGTGGTGGTGTTGGTGTCGATGCTGGTGGGAGTGGAAGCCTCACGCTCAACGTACTGCACGTTGGCGGTGTTGGCGAGGTTGCCTTCGCCGTCGAAGCTGCCGTTGACCTGAACGGTGAAGCTTACGCTGGCGGTTGCACCGGCTGCAATTACAGGAATGGTCCAGCTTGCTGCTGCACCGGCATAAGGTGCGCCGTCAACTGCAACGATGGTAGTTCCCTTGGGTGCGTTGTCGGTTACAACAACATTGTACATATCCTCGTACTTGTTGTTGGTCACGCTGATGGTGTAGGTGATCTGATCGCCGCTTCTGACCAGAGCGCCGTTGGCGGGCTCAGCGGTCTTGAGGACGGTGGGCAGGGTCTCGTCAACCTTCAGCTTGTAGTAGTGAATGATAACGATGCCGTTCTCGGTGAATACATAGCCCTGAGAATCATCAGTGCTCTCATAGAGCCAGTTGCCGATGGTGTCAACCTTGGCATTGTCGGTGAGGGTATCGCCCTGCCAGCCGGATACCGACTTGGGCTCAGCGATCTGCTCACCATCAGTAGTGCGGTAGTAGATGGTGGCTGCGCCGGGGATTCTGTCGTAGTAGAAGGTGACCTCGGTGGTGCCGCCGGTGAAGGTGCCGGAGGGGCTGCCCTCTACGTCTACATATCTGTAGTTGGGGATTTCAGCCTTGGTGAAGGGACCGTAAGCGTCGCCGGTCTTGCCGTTGGAGGCAGTGGGCTCAACAAGGTCGGCATTGTTTGCCTTATCCTTGTGGTATACGATAACCTCGCCGCGCTTTGCGGTGTTCTCGGTGGTGTTGGTGTGCTCACCGTTGACATAGGCGGTGTTGGTGATTTCCACAGTGCCGGTAGCAAACTCGTTGACCTGAACGGTGAAGCTCACTGCCTGACTGGTGCCTGCGGAAAGCACGGGAATGGTGGCTGCCAGCTTGCCGTTTCCGTTGTCGGTAAAGCCCTCACCGGAAACGAAGGTGGTGCCCATGGGAACGGTATCCTCAACAACGACGTTGGCTGCATCAGCAGAACCGTTGTTGGTGACGTTGATGGTGTAGGTGATCTGTGCGCCCTGATCGAGGATAGTTCCGGCGGGTACGCTGGAGCTCTTCTCTGCGCTCAGGATTGCGTGATTTACTGTGTTGGTGTTGATGGTGGTAGTACCCTCAACGCCGGGGGTGGCGTAGGCAGCATATGCGACGTTTGCCAGATTGTTCTTGCCGATCACGCTGTCGTTGACCTTTACAGTGAAGCTGACGGCTGCGCTCTGCTTGGGAGCGATGGTGGCGGTCCATACGACCTTGCCGTTTGCATCAAGGGTGCCGCCGTTGTCGGCACTGACGAAGGTGGTGCCTGCAGGAACCGCATCAGTAATGACTACGTTCTCTGCGGGAATGGTGCGGGGGTTGAATACATTAATGGTATAGGTGATTTCGTCGCCGTTCTTGACCAGAGTGCCGGCCTCGGGAGTGCTTTCCTTGCGGGCAGTCAGGTCGCTCAGGTCGGGCTTGACTCTGATGTGGACGGTGATTTCCGGGCTCTCAAGTGCCTGAGCAGCATCGGTAACCGCGCCGTTTGCGCTGATTTCGTAATCGCTCAGGGGAATCTGCTCGGAGGTAACGGTGGTCTCGGTGGAGGTAGTGGTGTTGGTGATGGTGGTAACCTGCTCACCGATGCCGGTTGCATCGTAGTAGAAGTTGTTTGCGTGGTACTCGAAGCCGCCGGTACCGATCATGTTCTTTACGATGGTAGTGCCGTTGACATGACCGTTGGAAGCGGTGTAGGTTGCCTTGGGAGCCAGCACAGAGCCGTAGAAGGAGAGGCTGCTGGTGTTGAGGGAGGTAACCTCGTAGAAGTTCCATGTGGTCTGCTGTGCAAGGGTGGTGGCGTTCAGGTCGCAGTTCTCGAACATACCCCACTGGCCGCCGTTATAGGTCAGCTCAGTGCCGGAGATGTTGATGATGATCTGATCGGTGCCGAAGTTGCCCTTGAACTTGACTTCGCCGATGGTCTCGGTGCCATCGATGTAGAATACGTGAGGAGTGCCTGCAACGTGGTTGGGGTTTGCGCTCAGCTCTACAGAAGGTCTGTACCACTGGTTGCGGGCAGAAGTGCCCTCTGCGGGAAGCTCTGCATACTTCTGGGAAACCAGATTGAATGCGGTTTCTGCTTCCTCTGCATACTCGCGGATCCACTCCTCGCCGATTGCGGAAGCACCGCCGACGACGTTTGCGCCGCCGCTGTAGTTGCCGCCGACGATCAGTGCGTAGTCGCTGCCGAAGTCGGTGGTGTTGGAAACTGCCCAGCCGCTGTTTACGGTCAGGTCGCCGCCGATGATAACACGGCCTTCGGAGTCTGCACCGGTCTGGTTCATGTCGTCAAATACCAGCAGGCAGAGCTTGTCGCCTGCGATGGAGTTGACGTTGTCGAAGTTCATGCCGGTGGTGACGGTGGTGGTGGTAGTGGTAGTGGTGGTGGTGGTGTTCTTGGTGTACTTGTTTGCCCAACCGTCGGTCACCAGCTTGT
>SVPT01000030.1 GCA_015065695.1 Oscillospiraceae bacterium
TCATCACCCTCGCCGAACTCCGCTGTGCGCAGGCATGGAACAACGCCTGTAAGCTGCCCCATGCGGTCGGTGAAGTCGACCTGCTCACGCACAGCCTCCTGCTGCTCCTTGCTGCGCCCCATGGTGATAACCTTGAGGGCTCGGTGCTCGCCATCGCTGCCGCTGACGAGGTAGACCTGTGACTGCACACCTGAGCCTATGCTTTGCCCAAGGGACCATTCTCCCCACAGCGGCTCATTCTTCCGCAGAATATCAATGCTGTTCATTCTCAATCAACTCCTGCCCCGTCAAGCTCCAGCAGCCGTTTCAGTTCGATGACGCTGTCGTCGTCCAGCGTGTCCAGTGAACGTGCCACATAGTCGTAAATCTCGGCATCGTCCTCGGCAAAATCGCTTATGCCCAGACGGGCAATCATCTCCTCGCAGCCGCGCCGTACTTCCGGATTCTCGGTAAAGTTGCGCAGCAGCAGTGCGTTGGAAAGCTCTATGCCGGGGTTCATTACCACTGCGCTTTCGGTGGCGTAGATTATCAGGCTTTCCAGTCGGTCACGGGCGCACAGCCCCTCCATGCCTGCCATGCGCAGCATGGTGTTGAGCTGCTCGGGCGGCATCTCAAGCAGTATGCCAAAGGCAATCAGCTTGGTGCGGGATGGCACTGTGCCGTGCTTTCTCAGCCTGCTTATCATGCTGCTGAAGGTGGAGGCAATAGCCTTGTCACGCAGCCGCTCCGAGAGAAATGCATTGAGGGTGCGTGGGCTGCCGTCCTCCATGGAAGCGGCGGCAATGTGCGCATCTATAAAATCAAGCAGCCTGTGGTAGGTGTCGGCAAAAGCGTCCGCGTTTTCCACAATGAAGCGTTCAAGGTCGGTTACCGTATGCGCCTCCATCAGGCGGCTTGCAACTATCTGCGTGTCAAGAAAAGCACCGCCCCTCTGCAGCTCATCAGGCTCAAGCATATAGGCGGCAAAATGCTCACGCAGCTCTTCTGCCTGTGCCCATGTCATGTTGTGCCTGAGGGCGAAAATCCATATGGAATCCTCGATGCTCTTGGGGTAAAGCTGAGGGTACTTGCCGTATCTGCGCAGGAAGCTGTTGGTTTCGTCAACGGTCATGCCCGCAGCAAACGCAACCCGCAGAAACTGCTCCCGCGAGCGGGGCACAAGACCACGCTTGCACCATGCGGCAACGGTGTTTCCGCTCATGGCGCAGCGTGCGGCAAAGGAACGGTAACTCAGTCCCTGACTTTCCAGCAGATGGCAGATAAACGCCTGCCAATCGGTCATCAGCGCGGCGTTGTCACGCAGAAGCTGCTGCACATCGTCAATATTCTCGCAGCGGGTCACCTCATCGTAAATCCCGACAGTGCGTCCGTCGTGAATCTCAAAAGACATGGCATTATCCTCCCTTCGCAGCCATTCGCATCTTGCATATAAAACAGTTTTAATATATAGTATAATTGTAAATTCGATATGAGAATATGTCAAGGGTGCGCAGCCCGTTCAAAATAATTAAGTGTGCAGTGTTATGATGGAGGCAGAATATCCATTGCCGAATATTCACAAAGAACACACTGAAAAGGAGTATTGAGATGAGAAGTGACCTGAACAAAAGATGGAGCGAGCTGCCGGAGGAATACTTTGCGCAAAAATTCAACACCTCAGGATTTCCAATAATGGAGCCTGCCAGTTTTCGGGTGTGGATTCTTGCCCTGTTTATCTTTTACCTGATTAATCTTCCTGAGTGCTATAAGAATGAGTTTGCAGCAGTCAGGTATACATCGTGGCTGTTGGTTGCCGTTGCAGCCGTTATGCTTGTGCTGAGAGTGATTTTCGGAAAGAAAATGATAAGGAAGCACCCTGTTGGTTTTATCCGCTGCTGTATGTACAGCCTTAATGAGCTGAAGCTGTTTTTCCTTGCGAGCTTTTTGCTGGTTACCAGCGGCGCACTCGCAGACCAAATCATGGAATTCAGTGATGAGATCATCGTAAACTGTACTTACATCTTCGGAGGAGTTTTGCTTCTGCTTGACATCATAATCAGTCTGGTGTTATGGCGAAAGATGAAAGAGCGGGTAGTCGCAGGGGCGTTCAAAGAGGACGGAAATGGCTTCTTCGGCGATATGAAGAACAAAGATATGAAATGGCTGATGATAGTAAAAATATCAGGTATCGTATTGCCCCTTTTATATGCAACCAGATTGCTTGCTCGTGTTTTTGAGGATGCCTATTTCGAAATATACGATTATGTCTATATTCCGTTGCTTGTGATTTTCTTGCTGGCTGTGATTGCCCTTTTCCTGTTGGTGGACTTCGGCAATGCCTATCTGAAAGGGCGTATGCACTACGTCAGTAAGTTTGGGGTGGGAAATGCCCTTGATGTGCTTGACGCAATGGAACAGAGGAAAAAGGAGAAGAAGGATAAAAAGAAAAAGGATACACAGTGACAAAAAAGAGAGCCTCATCGCAAGGCTCTCTTTTTTGTGTTCATCATATGTTTTCGTCTGCCGTATTATTCAGCAAGGACACCCAGATACCGCAGCTCCTTCTCGTGCTGCTCCACAGGCATGAAATCGGGATTGTCACGAACGAAATCTTCAAGTGCGATCCTGTCCTCAAGGCTCCATGCCGTCCAGTTGCCGGGCATGATGTCCTTGCCGTACTTCTCGTTGTACAGGTCGCGGGCGACTTCGGTTGCGTCGTTGCAGCTTTCTACATACATTCTTCCGTTCATCAGCAGATACCAGTCGCAGAGGGTGAGGAATCGGTCGTAGGTTTCCTCGTCAAACTGCAGGATAAGCCCCCTGACCTCCTCTGCATCGGCAATTTCTCCGCTGCCGTCAAAGAGGGTGTAGCAGTGGCTGTACAGCCTGTAAAGCTCCGGCCGGAAATATATCTCGTCGGTTACCTTTTCCCGACTGTACACGCCGTAATCGTCTGCGCCATTGGTTCCGTCGCGGTAGACAAGCGACAGCCGCTGCAGCTTATCCATGAACTCCTCCTGCCGCTCGACCTGCTTACCTTTGCCGCAGCCTGCTGCTGAAAATGCCAGCAGCAGGCACATTACTGAAAGCATTACCGAAATTAATTTTTTCATTTATTGCACCTTTCTGTAGAAATGTTTTTATTCCGATTCAGAAATGTCTATTCCCAGATACCTCAGTTCCTTCTCATACTGCTCTGCGGGCATGAAATCAGGATTGTCGCGGACGAAGGTTTCCAGTGCGATCCTGTCCTCAAGGCTCCATGCCGTCCAGTTGCCGGGCATGATGTTCTCGCCGTACTTCTCGTTGTACAGGTCGCGGGCAACTGCCGTTGCATCGTTGTAGTTCTGCATATACATACTTCCGTTCAGCAGCAGATACCAGTCGCTGACTGTGCAGAATCTTGCATACACTTCCTCGTCAAACTCAAGGAAAAGCCCCCTGACCTCTTCTGCAGTGGCAAGCTCTTCGCTGCCATAGAAGAGAAAGCTTGCATGATCCAAGAGAGTGTATGCATGACAGTAAAGCTCATAGCACCGGGGAAGAAAAATGATGCCCTTTATCACTTCGTCCTGCGTATACATACCGGTGTTTTCGGGTGCGGGATAATCAGGGCTGACAAGCAGACCCATTCGCTGAACGTCTTCCATAAACTGCTCCTGCAGTGCAGTCGGCTGCCCGTTTTTCTTGCAGCCCGCCGCCATGCATAGCGTCAGCAGGCAGACCAGCGCCAATATAATTGAAACACACCTTTTCATATTATCCTCCTTATGTATTTTCTTTTCATCGACAATTGCGGCACAGCAGAGCATCAGTTCTCCTGGCTGCTGTTGCCAAGGTAACGCAGATAGCGCACATTGCCCACGCTGATGCCCATAACATAGCCCAGAATGGCACAGATAAGCACCATGAATAAGACAACCATGAAAAATAACACCCCTGCCCCGACACTGGGAATAATGAGCCTGCGCACAATGGAGGAAGTGAGTAAAGCTATTGCGGCAAAGAGAGGATAATTGGGCTTCTGCTTTCCTGTCTGGCTGTCCTTTGCAAGCTGCTTCATACGCTGCCTGCTCCAGCCAAAGATGCCGCAAACCATACTCAGCAGAGTTGTTGCCATGCCGGAAACATAAAGTGGCAGATACTCCTTGCCGCCCACCACAACCGGTCTGTCATTCACAATGCGTGTAACCGCATCACTGTCGGCGACATAGCACACCGTAAGCAGAAGCACAAGGAACATGGCGAGTGCCGCCGATGTACCGAGCTGCGTGCGGATGGCACAGTCCTTTGCAAACAGCGATATAACGCTGACAGCGATGCCGATAACCGGCGGTATCATCATAAGCAGCATTGTTGCCGGGGAGGATACATTCGCCGCAAGCAGCCATATGCTTATCCCCGCCATGGAAAAGGCACCAAGCAGTGTCAGCACCTTTGAGCGGCGGTTTTCTTCCTTGTACATGGCTTCCTTGTATTTGCGGTTGAAATCCTTCAGCTTTGAGCCGGTCAGCGTTATGCCATAGTCGGCAGCTTTCTTTGTTTTGGTTTTCATTGCTGTTCACCTCGTTTTAATTATAACGCTATTGTATCACTCAATCAAAGATAAATTTTGAGCCAACTGCGTATTGACTGACAATCTGATATGCAATAATATAAAAACAGATAATTAATATGTGAAGCTTTGCGGCACGGGTGCGCAGTTTGCTCAAAACGCATTAGGAACTCACGCTATAATTATCACAACACAGGGAATCAACCGTAGGAGGAAATAGAAAATGAAAAAGAAAATCATAGCCGGTCTGATGGCCTTTGCCGCCATTATTCTTCTGCTGCCGTTCTGTGGGTGCAGAACGTGTACGGTTTACGACCCTGTGGTCAAATACGGAGAGTTCCCCTTTGTGATTGAGTATGAAAAGGACGGAAAGCATTATCTCATTGAGGATACGCTGGTCTGTGAATTTGACGGATACGACCCCTCACTTCACAGTGCTATTATCTGGAAGTACTATACCAAAAACAAATCGGGCTCTGCAAGTCATGTGTTTGAGTATTTTGGAGAGGGAACGCCATCTCTTTTTGATAAGGAGCGTCATGTTGTTAGAGCAAGGGTGGAAATTAATCTGAATAACCCTGACTACTATATGGGCGACCCTGCGTGTGCCGATTGGAAGCCGAGATTTAAGTATACGGAGAGATATAATTCTTCTCCCAATGTATCGGATGTAGATTCCAAGTACCTGACCAAGGGACAGCTCAGAAGAAAGTTTGGCATAAAAATCATTCGCATCGAGTACAGCGACCCCATCGAAAACAACTATGTTGAACTAGGTAATATTTTCCAAGTGGATCGCGATGACCTGAAACAACCCTGAGAGGCTGTGAGCAGCCGCTTTCCCGGAATCACAGAACGATTTTAGGAGAGATGAACAGATGAAGAAATTCAGAATAGTATTGGCAGCGTTTGCCACATTTCTTTGCCTTGCCGCATTGACTGCCTGCGGGGTATCCATGGAAGAGACCGATGTGTCCTTTGACGACATCGTGTGTGTGTACGAAATCTACCCGCTTTTAGGCTCAGAGCCGCCCACTTCCTACACTGTGTATGCGGACAACACCGTTGAGGTTTTCTGCAACACAGAATGGTACAATGATAAAGAGGGTGGCGGAGAGTGGGAGCTTGACCGTCGGTTTGCCATATCCGATGAGGAGCGCAGTGCTATCGAGAATTCCATAACCCAAAGCAAGCTGTGGACGGTTTACGATTGTTCCGATAACGGTGTTACCGACGGCACCAACGAATTCATCTATCTCTGCGATGCAGACGGCGAGGTAATCCACACCTGCGGCGGGTATAACCCAACCGACAAACGCTTCCGCGAAGCAGCCGACCTGATACTGCGCACAGCAAGAGCCCATTCGTAAATATTCTGACCTGACAGGAGAAGAGAAAGATTATGAAAAAGTACCTCGTTGCTATGCTTATCGCAGTGCTTGCAGTGCTTACGCTGACCGCCTGCTCCAAGCAGACCGAGCAAATCAGCGAAGACATCGGCGACCCTGTACCAATGGAATACATTCTTTCCAATACCGACCTGACCGCCGAGGATTTCGAGGACGTTGACTACGAAGCATTTATGAGCGAGATGGGGCTGAGTATGGCGAACATTGAGGATAAAATCCGAATGGTGCCGCTCTTGCTGGAGCTTTACATAATATATGAGGAAGAGGAACGCCTGTACGGTCCGAAGATCGACTATACGACTATATATGACAACGCCAGAGGCAGGCTGAAGGAAGAGGATCTGGACAATATCGAGGTTGTCATCTGTGATTATCACGAAGGGTTTCACGAGGATCGTAACGAATGTATAGTGCTCGATTATTCCACGAACAAGGTTTATTCTTACAATAGAAGCAGTTTTCTCTGCTGCTGTAATGACGCATACCTTACTTCTAAACTGTCGCAGAGCGACCGCGACTGGCTTATAGGTGTTCTTGAGGAAAGCGAAATCACTTCGTGGAAAAAAGAATATATTCGTGACACTGATGTTCTTGACGGAGGATTCAGTCTGGAGTTTGCTTTTCGCCTGAACGATGGACGGTGTGTGCGCTACGTTGCCGTTGACGATGTCAATGGTATGCCGGATGGTATGTTTTACCTGTTTAGCAAGTTATCCGAACGCTTCTTTGCGGACGATTGATTAAGAAAAATAGGAGAAATAACATTATGAAAAAGCATCTCGTTGCTATGCTTATCGCAGTGCTTGCGGTGCTTACGCTGACCGCCTGCTCCAAGCAGACCGAGCAAATCAGCGAAGACATCGGCGACCCTGTACCAATGGAATACATTCTTTCCAATACCGACCTGACCGCCGAGGATTTCGAGGGCGTTGACTACGAAGCCTTTATGAATGAAATGGGATATGGCACTGAAAACATAGACGAACACCTGCGTTTAGTGCCGCGCCTGTTGGCATTTTATAAAGAAGATATGGAAAAGGAGCGTCTGTACGGTCCGGATATTGACTATTCCGTAATCTACTACCAGGCAGAGGGTACGCTGAAGGAAGAGGATCTGGATAATATCGAGGTTATTATCTGCAACGACTACGACGGAGACTTGAGCAGAACGGTGGTCATCGACCTTACCACCGACAAGGTTTATGCAGGCATCGGGGATTTCATCAGCCGCTGTAACGATAGCTGCGTTACAGCCAAGGTGACGCAGGGTGACCGCGAATGGCTCAGTGACACCATTTCCGATAGCGGCATTACCTCGTGGAAAAGAAGATACAAAGGCACCAATGCCTGCACCACAGGTTATGCCGGCACAAGCATTGCTTTTCGCCTGAATGATGGGCGGTGCGTAAGCTACAGCTCAAGCGGTGTTCGTTTCTCGGGTATGCCGGCAGAGATGAGCATTCTGTGCAGGGATATAATGAACCGTTTCCCAGAAGACTACAACTGATTACACCCACTCTGTAAAAAACAGGAGTAATGGAACAATGAAGAAATACCTGATAGCCATACTTATCGCTGCGCTTGCGGTGATGATGCTTGTCGCCTGCTCACAACCTGAATCGCCTGCACAGCCGCAGCCGCCTGAGATGCTTGAGCAAATCGGCGACCCTGTGCCTATGGAATACATTATCTCCAACACCGACCTGACTGCAGAGGATTTCGTGGGCATAGACTATGATGCATTTATGAACCGATACGGACTGCACAGCGCAAACATAGACGAAAACCTCAACCTCGTTCCCGATTTGCTGGTTTTCTATAGGGAAGAAATGGCGCAAGCCCCCTCGGTGGATTATTCCGTCATCTACGAAAATGCAAGCGGTACGTTGAGTGAAGCTGACATTGACAGTGTGGAAATCATGCTGTGGGACTATCACGAGGGAAATCTCAACCGATATATGGTGATGGACTTCACCACAGGAAACGTGTACTATTCCTATTATGAAGATGTTATAGACCGCTGCACTGATGAGTATTTTGTGACCGCGCTTTCCCCGCAGGAGTTGAACAGCATCAGGACGCAGTTGCTGGAAAACAGCATCACCCAATGGGAAAACGACTACACAGGCACCAGCGAGGAAACAACAGGTCACCACTCCGTTGGCTTTGCCTTCCGCCTGACCGATGGACGGTGCATAAACTACAGCGCAAGCGGTGTCGTCAACCCCGATATGCCCGTGCAGATGGAGCTGCTCAGTCAGGTGTTTATCGACCGCTTCGAGCCGTATGCCGACTGATTGCGCCTTTATATCCGCACCATGCAAGCCTGATGCTTCCGACACAGCAGTGTCCGAAGCATCGGGCTTTTGTTGATATATCCGCAGGGATATGGTATCATCTGTCAGGCAAAGCAAATGCCCAACCTGACAAACTTTCGCAAGCGGGGAAATGTAACTCTTTCCGATTGCTTCTATAATAGTCACAGGCAGGAGGAAAAAAGCATGAAGTGGATAGCAGCAATTCAGCAGGCGGTTTCCTATATCGAAGAGCATCTTCTGGAAGAAATCAACTATGAAGATGCAGCGCGGCAGGTGCATATCTCAAGCTATGAGTTTCATAGGGCGTTCAGCTTTCTTACGGGAATGACAGCCAATGCCTATATTCGCAGCCGCAGGCTTTCTCTGGCAGGCAGAGAGATTGTCGAAACCGACAGCCGAATAACAGACATCGCGCTGAAGTACGGCTATGATACCCCGGAGAGCTTTACCAAGGCATTCACAAGATTCCATGGGGTTGCCCCAAGGTCGGCAAGAGAAGAATCCGCAAAGCTTGTGCTTTTTAATCCCATTGCCATAAAACTGACTGTAGAAGGCGGTAAGAGTATGGATTACAGAATTGTACAGACTAAGGAACAAAGCTTTATTGCTGTAGTGAGAAGCTTCTCCAACGACATCATCAACGATGACGATAACCATGACATTTCCGATTTCTGGGGCGAATGTCAGGAGAAGAACCTCATAGGACCGATTTACAGCTTTCGTCCCGAGGGCAAGCGCGACCTGTACGGTCTGTGTTCCCCCACAAAAGAGGGTGAGCAGACCTTTGACTATGGCATAGGTGTGCTGCTTGATGAAGAAACAGCGCACTTCGATGCCGAGGAGATGAAAAAGGCAGGCTATACCATATGGAACGTAAAGCCCTGCACCTATGTTGTGTTTGAATGTATCGGCTGTATCGGCGAGGACGGCGACTGCATCAGCGAAACATGGTCAAAGTTCTACAAGGAGTTCCTGCCACAGATGGGTTATGAGGCAGAATCCGAAACCGACTATGAGATATATTTTGAAAAGGGAAAGCCGGGAGTTTTCTGTGAGCTGTGGATTCCTGTAAGAAAGGCGTAAGCGGTTTGTCGCCACAGCGTTAAATATCAGAATGAATCCGAGCCTGTCTCTTGCGGGAGATGGCTCGGATTTCTTTTTTATCGCAGCATATGTTATTGTTCGTGTATATCCCGAGTCGGATATTTTTTTGGGGGAAATCTTGCATAATTGATGAGATTGTGATAATATTAAGTAAAATTAAGATAGGACGTGATTAAATGCGCGAAAAATGGTCTTCCCGTTCCACATTCATTCTGGCTGCCATCGGCTCAGCGGTAGGTCTGGGCAATGCGTGGCGCTTCCCCGGTCTTGCTGCAAAGCATGGCGGCGGTGCATTCCTCTTTGTTTATCTCATTGCCATGATTGCCGTCGGTATCCCCATGCTTATGATGGAGATAGCGGTCGGACGCAAAACCCGTCAGGGCGCATCGGGCTCAATGCGTGCGCTGAACAAAAAGGCAGAGCCCATCGGCTGGATTGCCGTTTCCAACGGCTTCTTCATCTCAATCTACTACGCCGCTGTATTTGCATGGGTCATTCTCATGTTCCTCTGCAGCTACAAATTCGCCGGATTTACAGGCGACAACGAATCGGCAAAATCCCTCTGGATGACGCTGATTAAGACCACCGGAACAACCTCCGGCTACACCACTATTTCCTGGCCGGTGTTTATCTGCCTTGCCATCGCATGGATAGCCTGCTATCTCTGTATCCGCAAGGGCACTACCAGTGTGGGCAAGGTTGTCAAGTACACCGTTTCGCTGCCGGTTATCTGCCTCCTCGTCCTCGCCGTAAGAGGCTTTACCATGGACGGTGCCATGGAGGGTCTTGCAAGACTGTTCATTCCCGATTGGTCTGCTCTTCAGAACTCCGCATTGTGGGTTGATGCCATCGGACAGGTGTTCTATTCGCTGTCTGTTGCAATGGCAATCATGTTCGCATACGGCTCTTTCCTTGACAGCAAATCCAACATCGCTGTTGACGCAATCATCATCGCATTCTCTGATATGCTGATAAGCGTTCTTGCAGGTGTTGTCATGTTCACCACCATGGCAGGTGTTGGTATGCTGGATAACATGAGTGCATCGGGCATCAGCACCGCATTCATCATCTATCCGCAGGCAATAGTCAACCTGACGAACATTCCGTGGCTGAATGCGGCATTTGCCTATGTATTCTATTTCTGCCTGATTACCTTGGCAATCGACTCTCTGTTCTCAATTGTTGAGGGTGTTTCTACCGCGATTTCTGATAAGTTCAATCTCAACAAGAGAAAGACCACCCTGTCCCTGTGCATCATCGGCGGAGTTCTCGGTCTGATTTTCGTCACCGGTGCCGGTCTTGCATGGCTTGACATCATTGACAACTTCATCAACAGCTACACCCTTGTCTTTACCGGTATTCTTGAGGTTATCGTTGCCGGTTGGTGCTTCAAGACCTCCAAGATTCTCGATGAGATCAACAAGAATACAAACAAGTTCAAGATGCCGAAGTGGCTGTTTGCTGTTTCCATCAAGTTTATCGCTCCGGTTATCCTGTCTCTCCTGTTTGTCTGGAATATGTTCACTCTCTTCTCCGGCGGCGGTATCTACGGTGCGGCTGATGGATATTCCCTGACCGCCAATATCATCGGCGGCTGGCTGGTAATGGGTTTGAGCCTTATTTCCGGCTTCATCGTAAAGATAATTGCCCGCGCAAAGGCAAAGAACGGATATGTCGAGAGCGACATTGAGTGGGATCAGATTGCTGAAGAAGCCTGATTCTGCCAATAAAGCCTGACGATTTCGGTTAAGCAAAACCATACAAGCCCGGCTGACCCTTTGGTGGGTTGACCGGGCTTGTTCGTTGCCATGAATCCGAATGTAGCGTCATTTCTGTTGCAAATCACAGTCAGGTTGATATAATATATCCGTAAAACAACTGATGAACAGGGGAGCATTATGATTTATCATAGCATTGTCAGCCGCACACCCATTGAAAAGGGCTGGTCGCGCGACAGAAAATACTGCGCCGTAACTGCGGACGGAACGAAATACCTGCTGCGCATTTCGCCTGCGGAAATGCTGGAGCGCAAGCAGCGCGGGTTTGAGCAGATGCGGAAATGTGCCGCGCTGGACATTCCCATGTGCCTGCCGCTTGAATTTGGTGTGTGCGAGGAAGGTGTCTATTCAATCCAGAGCTTCATTGAGGGCACAGACGCAGAAGAATGTATTCCCGCCCTGCCGGAAAAGGAGCAGTACAGCTATGGGCTGGACGCTGGACGTATCCTCAAAAAAATACATACCATTCCCGCGCCGCAGGGAATTGCTCCGTGGGAAGAGCGATTCAACGCAAAGCTTGACCGCAAGCTGGCTATGTACCAAAGCTGTGAGCTGAAATATACTGATGACACCTGTCTGCTGTCCTTTATTGCAGACAACAGGCATCTTCTCTCCAAACGTCCACAAAGCTATCAGCATGGCGATTACCATATCGGCAACATGATGCTGGACAGTGCAGGAAAGCTGACGGTTATCGACTTCGACCGTGACGATTACGGCGACCCTTGGGAGGAATTCAACCGAATCGTCTGGTGCGCGCAGACCTCGCCGCTTTTCGCAAGCGGCATGGTGGATGGCTACTTTGACGGCGATGTTCCAATGGATTTCTGGCGGCTGCTGGCACTGTATATCTGTTCAAACACCCTCAGCTCACTTCCGTGGGCAATCCCCTTCGGCAAGGGCGAAATCAGGACTATGCGAAAGCAGGCAGCGGAAGTCCTCTGCTGGTATGACAACATGAATACCGTTGTGCCGGCATGGTATCAAAAAGCTCTCTGATTATGTTCGCTCAAGGAGGTTTGCAGATTGGAGTATTCTGAATTTATTGAGATTGTCGAAAGAGTGAAGAAACGAAAGCCTCTCCTCTTCGGTCTGGATTTTGACAATGCCCCCGGTACCGGGGAAATTGCCGACTTTGAAGAAAAGTATGGCATTGTGCTGCCGGAAAAGTACAAGCAGTTTCTCATGGAATACGGCGGGGGATACTTCGGGTTTGCCAATATCTATTCCTTGGACGAAAGCAGCGATTTTTACATTATGCACCCGCGGAATAATAGCGGCAATATGATAGGTGGTCTGCTGCACATTGCCGATAACGGCTGCGGTGATTATTACGCATTCGGGATAACCAACGGCAGATGCGACGATACCGTTTTGTTTTGTGAGCATGATGGGGGCGGCGCAGTGACCTGCCGCTATTCTGACGTGCTGGAATATCTTGTGAGCGAGGGTCTAAAGGAGGAGTTTGTATGATAAAACTGGTAGTACCCACTATTGAGATGAAGGAAGAGGCTCTTGCCTACCGTCAGGAGCATTTTGACAGCGGCGAAAGCGTAATCAACGGAAGCGAGCTATTTGACAAAACCGACAGCTACGAGCAGTGGTTGGGCAAAGTAACCGCCAACGCAAACCCTGCAACCGTTGACCCCAACTGGGTGCTGACCGACACCTTTTTTGCTGTGGAAGAAGAAACAGGAGAAATCGTCGGCATAATTGACCTGCGTCATACGCTGAAAGGCTTCCTTGCGGACTTCGGGCATAGCGGCTACAGCGTGCGCCCCTCCCGCAGAAGAAAGGGCATCGCAACAGAAATGCTCAGACAGCTTATTGGCATAGCCAAGCAAGCGGGCCTGACGGAATTGCAGCTTTCGGTAAAGCGGGGCAACATTCCCTCAGTCAAAACCATCGAGAAAAACGGCGGCAGGTATGTAAGGAGCTTTGAGTATGACGGTGAAAAGGCAGATGTCTACAAGATAAACCTGTTGTGAAAAAAGCAAAGTGGGGGAGAGTACCCCCGCATCAGGGCAAAAGAAAACCGCACAGCAGCCACAGAAGTGTGACCGCTGTGCGGTTGTTTGGTTGTTGTTCAATGGCTGTCAGTCAACTGCCATAAGCACCTTGCGCAGGGGGTGTTCCTTGTGTTCGCCCTTCCTGATGCCCAGCCTGCGTTTGTAGACAAGGTAGCGCAGCCATGCGGTAAGTCCGCTGAGTGACCACACGACACCGACCGACCACCATATGCCCCATACGCCGATAGCAGGCACTGTGATAAGCAGTACAGGCACGACAAAGCGTCCGATGACCTCTACAATGCCGTTGAGCAGTGCGAAGGAAGCATCGCCGAGACCGTTGAGTACGCCGCGCACGATGTAGATAACGCCAAGTGCGATGTAGAATATGCTGGTGATGCGCATTGCAGCCGCGCCCATGCTGATTACCTCTGCGTCCTCGATGAAAATGCGTATCATCGGCTCGGCAAAAAGCTGAATGACAGGCACCATCATAGCGGTGAACAGAGCCATAATAAGCATACACTTGCGGTAGCCGGAGATAACACGGTCGTTCTTCCTTGCGCCGTAGTTCTGTCCGCAGAAGGTGGAGAGTGCCGCGCTCAGTGTCTGATAGGGCTGATGCAGCATCTGCTCGATGCGCCCGGTAGCGTTGAATGCCGCCATTGCGGTCTCGCCGAAGGTGTTGACAACGCTCTGCAGAGCCATGCAGGAGATGGCAATGAGGGAGAACTGCAGCGAGAGGGGAATGCCCAGCTTCATGATGTCCAGTATCAGCCGACCCTCAAACTTCATGTCCTGACGGGAAAGGCGGAAGTAGGGATTGGTCTTGAAGGCATAGATAAGGCTGACTGCCGCGGAAACAAACTGGGAGATAATGGTGGCAAGACCCGCGCCGAAAACGCCCATCTGTAGGGGGACAACAAAGAGCAGGTCGAGCAGCGCGTTGAGTATGCAGGAGAAAATCAGGAAGTACAGCGGCGATTTGGAATCTCCCAACGCCCTCTGTACGGAGCATACCAGATTATATATGGAAACGAACACAATGCCGATGCACATCGTGCGGGTGTAAAGCAGTGCATCGGGAAGCACCGTTGCGGGTGTCTTGAGCAGTGTGAGTATCCACTCAGCAAGGAAGAAAGCCGTACAGCCGACAATGGTGGGCAGTATGAGCATGACCGCCGCCGTGTTGAAAAGGCAGCTCTTTATGCGTCGGTCGTCACCGCCGCCGAATGCATGAGAAACGATGATGCCGCCGCCGGAGGCTATACCGTTGCACAGCGCAAAAAACAGAAAGGTGACCGAAGAGGTGGCACCGATGGAGGCAAAGGCGTCCTTTCCTACGAACTGTCCGACGATGATGGAGTCTACCAGATTGTATACCTGCTGGAACAGGTTGCCAAGCAGCATGGGCAGAGCAAAGGTGAGCAGCAGCTTTGTAGGGCTGCCATTGGTCATGTCAAGCGTTTTGTTCTTTTTCATAAGCACATACCCTGAAATCGTATATTTCTATTCTGTTTTCTGTCCTTCTTCTGCGCAATGATAACACATCACTGTAGCTATTTCAATATGCTTATGAAAAATTAATAGTGTGAAGAACAGGTGAGAGAAATCTTGCGAAAAATATTATATAACTATCGTAAAATGGTCTAAAAATGTACGTTTCAGCATTGCTGTGAATGGGGTAAAGTGCGTTGTCTGACATATACACCAATTGCCGATTGATTATCGGAAAAAATACTGTTATACTGAATTTATCAACCCAAACAGGAGGTAAATCAAATGGGCTCAAAGGTATTTTTTTCTTCTGTCATATCACCTGAAGAGGTGGTGCGTATGTACGAGGCTCTCGGTGTGGAGCTGACCGGCAGTGTAGCCTGCAAGGTGCATTCCGGCGAGGAAGGCAACCAGAACTATCTGCACCCGGAATTCTGGCGGCCGGTAATCGAGCGTGTGGGCGGCACTGTGGTGGAGACCAACACAGCCTATCCCGGAGAGAGAAACAGCACCGCCAAGCATCAGGCGCTGCTGGAAAAGCATGGCTGGAGCCGCTATTTCCCTGTTGACCTCCTTGACGCAGAGGGACCCGACACCCGTATTCCCGTAACCAACGGCAAGGTGCTGCGCACCAACACCGTAGGCAAAAATATCGCTAATTACGATTCCATGCTGGTGCTCGCCCACTTCAAGGGGCACCCCGCGGGCGGTTACGGCGGCGCACTCAAGCAGCTTTCCATCGGCTGTGCCTCCTCCGCTGGCAAGTGCCTCATCCATTCCGGCGGCAAGGTGGACGACCAGCGCATAGTGTGGCAGAACAGTGCATCGCAGGATGTTTTCTGTGAGTGTATGGCTGATGCAGCATCCTCTGTGGTGGAGTTCTTCAAGGGACGCATCGCTTACATCAACATCATGTGCAACCTCTCCGTTGACTGCGACTGCTGCGCCAAGGCAGAAGACCCCTGCATGAGGGACATCGGTATACTCGCCTCCCTCGACCCCGTGGCACTGGATCAGGCTTGCATCGACCTCGTCTACGCCTCCGACGACCCGGGTAAGGCACACCTCATCAAGCGCATAGAAAGCCTGCACGGTATTCATACTGTGGAAGCTGCCGCCGAGCTGGGATTCGGCAGCCGTGAGTACGAGCTGATAAAGCTGTAAACCGCCTGTACTTTACGCACCCTTCCGCAACGCAAAGATCTTAGTAAGCAAACGGAAAAGGAAAAAACAATGATAAGACCTATTACGATAGAGGATATTCCCCTGTGTGTCAGCCTCATATGCGAGAGCTTCGGCACAGTTGCAAAGGAGTTCGGCTTCACAGAAGAAAACAACCCCCGTTTCACCGCCTTTGCCACCACTGAGGACACGTTGCGTCATCAGCTTTGCGTTGAGCAGCGTCCTATGTTCGTTTATGAAGAAAATGGGCAGATTGTGGGGTATTATTCTCTTCATCGCCATGATGAAAATGCCTGTGAGCTGAGCAATCTCTGTGTCCGTCCTGACTTCCGCCACAGGAAGATAGGCGAGGAGCTGGTGCAGGATGCCGCCGCAAAAATCCGCGGCATGGGCTGCAGGCTGATGAGGATAGGCATAGTGGAGGAAAATCAGCGGCTTCGCCGTTGGTATGAGGGCTTCGGTTTTGTGCATCTCGGAACGAAGAAATTCGACTCCTTCACCTTTACCTGCGGATTCCTTGAGATGCCGCTGTAACGCACTCCCGAAAATATAAATAAATGACCCGCACTGAATGAACCGTTCAACAGTGCGGGTCGTTTTCATTTGTCATCTGTCAGCCAATGGGGCGTTATTCCTCATCTTCATTCTTGGGGCGGGTGGGCTTTTTCTTGCGTCCCTTGGGTGCGATGTAGGTGCTGCGGCGTTTCTGCACGTCTGCGGCAACGGCAAAGCGGGAACGCTTTTTGCCAAAGAGGGAGGAGAAGAAATCACGCACCTGAGTAAGACGTTCGTCCAGCAGGTCCTTGAGGGAGCGACCCTCACTTCTGAACCATTCGCCAACCGAGCGAAGCTGCCGCCCGGCAATGGCTGTGTAGTTTATCTTCTCCGCGGCGGCGGGGATAATCTTGCTGCCGGGGCATACCAGTGTAAGAATTGCAATCTCGGGGGAGTTGAACAGACGGACACCGCCGGAGGAGCTCAGTCCGCGGGTGACATACATCTGGCTGCCGCCCAGCTCATAGTGACCGGCAGAGTATTTGGGCATCGCGCCGCCGATGGGGGAGAGCAGACCGCCGATGAAGGGCAGGCGTACAATACCGCCGTGGCAGCCGCCGGAAAGCACCAGCGATGCGCCCCACTGACGGTAGCTGGGGAAGGGGGCAGGGTCGTGGGCAAGCAGAATGACAGGGGCATCGCCGGGGCACGCGCCAAGCAGCGCGGGTACGTCCTTGTCGCTCACCTCGCCGAGATTCCATTTAGTGGCAGGGACGTCTTCCTTCTTGCTCAGCGGCTGGCAGAAACCATAGATGTACAGCTTCTGGTCGCCGGAAACCATCTCAGCGCAGGTGTTATTGAGGATAACCGCGCCTGCACGCTCCACCTCGCGTGCGAAGTTCTTGTGTACCGAGCCGCTGCCCAGACGCAGGTCATCGCAGCCGGGAACAAGTATAATGGGGATTTCCTCACCGATGGATTCAAGGAAATCATAGAAAGCGTTGACGTCCATCTTGGCGGCATCGCCCATGTCACCGACAAACATGATGTAGTCGGGCTCCTCGCGTTTGATACGCTTGGCAAGCTCCTCGTTGTGCTCGCCGTAGCGCATACTGTGCATATCGCTGATGACAGCCACCCTCGTGCCGTCAAAATTCTTGGGCAGAGAGTCCATGACAATCAGCTTGCGGTTGACCGAAAGCACGAAGTTGCTTCGGAGCAATTCCAGACCCAGCATTATCAGCGCGAAGATAATCAGCGCAAGGATAATGATGTCACCAGTATCAAGGTGGATATTCTTTATGCGGTCGATAAGGCCCATCGCGGTGTCGGTCGCGCTGACAACATCAGCACCCGATACACCAGAGCCGCTGACAACGTCTGCGGAGCTTGCAGCCGCGGCGGTAGTGAAAAACAATTTTGCAGCCATGCCGCTGAGTTCAAAAGGCAAAGGGAGCGGCCTCCTTCTATTGAAATAAGCATAATACAGCTATCATAATCTACATTGGAAATATTATATCACAAATAAATCAAAATGCACTATAAATCTTGAGGGGAATATCAAGAATGATTTTGTCTAATGGTGCTAATAAAAAAGCAGTCTGTTACTGCAAGATTTCTATTTTGTTAATGAATTGCCAAGATATTGTGCTATAATAGTATCCGAAAATCGAAAACCGCCGCAGAAGGAGGCGATGTCCATATGGAGAAAACTGTAAGAAAGTATATAGAAATACTGTCAGAAGCCATCGGCAGGCAGCCCGCCGAAAAGCACTGCATCACTATCGCCATAGACGGCAGATGCGCCTCCGGCAAAACAACGCTGGCTAATGCTCTCAGCGAGGCACTGGGCGGCAATCTCTTCCACATGGACGATTTCTTTCTGCCCAAGGAAATGCGCACACCCGAAAGACTGTCACAGCCTGGTGGCAACGTCCATTACGAACGCTTTGCCGATGAGGTGCTTGCAGGGCTGGCAAGCGGCAAGCCCTTCGATTACGGTGTGTTTGACTGCTCAGTCATGGCTGTCACCCGCAGGGTGCAGGTGCAGCCGCAGTGTGTGAATCTCATCGAAGGCTCATACAGCACCCACCCATATTTCGGCAAGGCATACGACCTGACCGTTTTCCTGTCAGTGCCGCCCGATGAGCAGGAGAGGCGCATACGTCTGCGCGGTGGTGACGGTGCATGGGCTGCCTTCCGCGACCGCTGGATACCGCTTGAGGAGAAGTATTTCTCCGCCTGTGCGGTGCGGGAACGAGCGGATATTATACTGGACTAACGCAAACAGAGTAAGGAGCAATGCTACATATGGAAATGTCGGTCAATGCCCTCAGCCTCTCACATAGGTTTATCGCAGAGCATGTGCATGAGGGAGATTTATGCATAGACGCAACAGCGGGGCGTGGCGGCGATACCGCATTCCTCTGCGGCCTTGTGGGTGATACCGGCAAGGTCATCGCCTTTGACATTCAGCAGGAGGCTGTGGACAGCACACGCACTCTGCTTGAGAGCAAGGGCTTCAGCGATAGGGCAGAGGTGCATCTGGACAGCCACAGCAATATGGACGCATACGCACAGCCCGGTACAGTTTCCTGCATAACCTACAATTTCGGCTGGCTGCCCGGCGGCAGTCACGACATATTTACCCGCGCCGAAACCAGCATAGCCGCCATCGAAAAGGGACTGGCACTGCTTGAGCCCCTTGGGGTGATGAGCCTGTGCATCTACTACGGCAGGGAAAACGGTTTCAGCGAGCGTGATGCCCTGCTGGAATACCTCTCAGGACTGGACAGCAAGGTGTGCTCGGTGCTGGTGGGCAGCTTTGTCAACCGCCCAAGTTGTCCCCCAATAACCGCTTTTATCATGAAAGGAAGATAAGCTATGAACGTAAAGGACAGATTCCTGCGCTATGTGCAGATGGATACACGCTCCGACCCCAAAAGCACGACAAATCCCACCACCGAGGGTCAGCACTTCATGGCAAGGGAGATTGCTCTGGAGCTTGATTTGCTCGGTCTTGAGGATATAGAGGTAACCGACAAAAGCTACGTCTATGGCGTGCTGCCCGCCAGCGAGGGCTGCGAAAATCTGCCCTCCATCGGTCTTATCGCCCATATGGATACCTCGCCCGACATATCTGGTGCCAATGTAAAGCCCCGCACAGTGCGCTGGGAGGGAAAGGATATCCCCCTAAGCGAGGACGGCAGCATAGTGCTTCGTGCCGCCGAGTTTGAACACCTTTCCCGCTACATCGGTCAGGACATCATCGTTACCGACGGCACCACCCTGCTTGGCGCGGACGACAAGGCGGGAGTTTCTGAGATACTGACTGCTCTCGAGCTGCTGGTGAATGACCCCTCCATAAAGCATGGCAGAGTGCCTGTGTGCTTCACCCCCGACGAGGAAGTGGGGCAGGGCGCGGACTTCTTCGATGTGCAGCGCTTCGGCGCGGACTTTGCCTACACAGTGGACGGCGGCGCGCTAGGTGAGATAGAGTACGAAAACTTCAACGCGGCTTCTGCTGTTGTCACCGTCAGGGGTGTGAACATTCACCCGGGCGATGCCAAAAACAAGATGAAGAATGCCGCCCTCATTGCAATGGAATATGCCGCCATGCTGCCCGCAGCAGAAACACCCGCCCACACCGAGGGCTACGAGGGCTTCTACCACCTTTCCCACATGGAGGGTGACGAGGAAAATGCTCTGCTGGAGTACATCGTCCGCGACCACGACTGCGGGCGCTTTGAGCAGCGCAAGCAGTTCATGCTCCGTGCCGCCGCATATGTCAACGCGAAATACGGAGAGAATACAGTCGCGGTTGAGCTTAACGACAGTTACTATAATATGCGGGAGATGATAGAGCCGCATATGTACATCGTCGAGCGGGCAAAAGCTGCCATGCGCGCTGCCGGCGTTGAGCCGGAGATTACCCCTGTGCGCGGCGGCACCGACGGAGCGCGCCTGTCGTACATGGGCTTGCCCTGCCCCAACCTTTCCACCGGCGGGCACAACTTCCACGGACGCTACGAGTACATACCTGTGAAGTCTATGGAGCGCATGGTGGCTGTGCTGACCGCACTGGTCAGCGCAGAGCTGACCGACAATGCCTGATTGCGGCATCGGACAAAATTTATCCCGCTCGGGCAGAAAAAATAAATCATTTGTTTTGCCTTTTTGATTTCTTTGTGATATAATGAAATTTATGTATGCATATGTGCCGCTTTTTGCCGCAAGGCGAAAAATATCTGCGGCGCATGGCGGGGTGATATCAAATGGATTTCATTCTGATAGACCTTGAATGGAACGGTTCGCCGCTGTATAAGACTGGCGGATATTTTAACGAGATAATAGAAATAGGTGCGGTCAAGCTCAATAGCAATATGGAAACCATATCCACCTTTCAGACCCTTGTGCGTCCTACGGTGCATAAGAAGCTGACCGGACGTGTAAAGCGGCTCACCCACATCACCAACGATGCGGTCAGGGCGGCAGTGCCTTTTCCCAAGACCTTTGCGGGATTTGCCCACTGGGTGGGTGACGGCGATAACTGCTTTATGTCCTGGGGCACAGGTGACCTGCTGGTGATGATAGAGAATCTGGAGCATCACAGAATGCCCTCACTGCTGTCGGTGATGCGCAACTACTGCGATGCGCAGGAGCTGTGCCAGCACAAGCTGGGTATTGACCGTGCCAAGCAGCCCGGTCTGAGTGCCGTTGCAGAGCAGCTTGGAATAACCTGTGAGGACATGGATATGCACCGCGCTCTGGACGACAGCCTTATCACCGCCCGCTGTGTGCAGAAGGTGTGGGACAGAGAGCTGTTTGACCGGATTTGCCGCCCCGCTGATGACGAATTTATACGCAGGCTGCTCTTCAAGCCCTACTTCATCTGCGACACCCGCAACCCCGCGATAAAGCCGGAGATGCTGGAAACCGTCTGTCAGCAGTGCGGTACCCCTATGACCGCAGAGGGCAAGCCTTGGCCGCGTGGTCGTCAGGTTAACATAAAATACTACTGTCCCCAGTGCGATAAGAGCATTATCGGACGGCATCAGTTCAGAATGCGCTTTGACGGCTTGGAGCATAAGCTGTCCTGGCGAGAGATTCCACCGCCCGAGGAAGAAACTGCGGAAGAGACCGCTGCGGAAGCCGCAGAGGATAATTCTGCCGGTGGGGAAGAGTAAGTCCGCATCGGTAATTGCGGCTTGCGCAAAGGCATAGATATACATATAAGGCAGCACGGCAGTGCCGCCATAAATCCCAATAAATCAGGAGATAACCGGATATGGATAAGAAAACAATTGCAATACTCTTCGGTGGTCGTTCCTCCGAGCATGAGGTTTCGCGTACATCGGCAACCATGGTCATCAACAATATCGACCGCGAGAAGTACGACATCGTAATCATCGGCATAACCAAGGACGGCAGATGGATGCTCTACGAGGGCGACACTGCGCTGATAAAGGACGGAAGCTGGGAAAACAGCGGTGCAACCGTACCCGCTGTCATCTCTCCCGATACCTCCGTTCATGGCATACTGGTCATGCGAGAGAGCGGTGTGGAGACCATTCGCATAGATGCAGCCTACCCCGTCATGCACGGCAAGAACGGCGAGGACGGCACCATGCAGGGTCTTATGGAGATGGCAGGTATTCCCTGCGTAGGCTGCGGCTGCGCTTCCTCCGCAGTGTGCATGGACAAGGCACTGACCAACACCATTCTGGAATTCTGCGGCATTCCGCAGGCACGTTTCATCTGGTTCTATGCCGCCGACTGGCGTGAGGACAAAGAGAAGTACATCGATGCCATTGAGGAGAGCGTAGGCTTCCCCTGCTTCGTAAAGCCCGCCAACGCAGGCTCTTCCGTAGGCATTTCCAAGTGCAAGCAGCGCAGTGACGTTGTTGCCGCTGTGGAGCTTGCCATTGAAAACGACAGCAAGGTTGTCGTTGAGGAAGGCATCGTCGGCAAAGAGGTGGAAACCGCAGTCA
>SVPT01000031.1 GCA_015065695.1 Oscillospiraceae bacterium
CATGACGAGCCCGAGTACCTGCAGAGATATAAGGATTCCACCGTTGAGGCTGACGTTGAGGTTACCGAGCTTATGGGTAACGAGACTTATCTCTACCTGAACGCTCTTGGCAACCCCATCACCGCCCGTGTTGCTCCCACCTCCAAGACCAGAGCCGGTGACACCATCCGCGTTGCATTCGTCAACAGCAGAATCCACCTGTTCGACAAGGAGACTGAGGCTGCTATCGTTAACTAATAACGTAGGCATAACGGTCGAAAAAGTAAGCTAAGAATCATTCCCGCTCCGAGCATTCGGAGCGGGAATGTTCGTTTTAGTGATACAGATATTCCGCCCCAAGGCACATAAGGCAACAAAGATAAAAACCACAACATATGGCTAAAGCGAAGGTCTGTTGCCCCCTGCTCTGTGGAAAAACTGTCCTCACCCCTCGTTTTCATAGGTAAAAAGCGAAAAAATACCCTAAAAAATAAATAAAAATCAAATAATTCAAAAATAGCACTTGCAATATATTGTAAAAGGGTATAAAATTATCTATGAACAAAAGTCTGTGCCCGTTTCAAATGGGCGACCGCCTGAACCGGCGGAGAATCTATGAAAGGCATGATTACTTTATGATTTCAGCTGGCGATTTTAGAAACGGCGTTACCTTCGAGATGGATGGCGGTGTCTACTCCATCATCGAATTCCAGCACGTCAAACCCGGCAAGGGCGCTGCCTTTGTCCGTACCAAGATCCGCAACGTCATCAGCGGCGCTGTTACCGAGCGTTCCTTCAGCCCGACAGAAAAGTTCCCCACCGCTTTCGTCGAGCGTCGTGATATGCAGTATCTTTACAACGATGGCGACCTCTACTACTTCATGGATCCCGAATCCTACGAGCAGGTTCCCATCAACTCCTCCACCCTCGGCGACAACTTCAAGTTTGTCACTGAGAACATGGTCTGCAAGGTTGCTTCCTACAAGGGCAACGTCTTTGCTGTAGAGCCCCCCAACTTCGTTGAGCTTGAGGTCACTGCTACCGACCCCGGCTTCAAGGGCGATACCGCTACCAACGCACTCAAGCCCGCTACCGTTGAAACCGGTGCAGAGGTTCGTGTACCTCTCTTCATCAACGAGGGCGACAGAATCCGCATAGATACCCGTACCGGTCTCTATATGGAGCGCGCATAAGCATTTATCCTTCAGAAATGATGGCTGCGGCAGCGTAATATTGCGCCAGCAGTTGACATATACAATTAATGACAGCTTATCGGCTGCATGATGGAGGTTACGAAATGAAATCGATTCAGGAAAAGCTTGCTTATCTCAAGGGTCTGGTCGAGGGTCTTGCTCTGGACGAAACCAAAAAGGACACCAAGGTCATCAACAACATGATCGGTCTTTTTGATGATATTGTTACCGCAATCGATGCTCTGCAGACCGGCTTTACCGAGATGCAGCATCAGGTTGACAACATCGACGAGGATCTCGGTTCCATCGAAGAGGATCTCGGCACCATCGAGAGAGAGCTCTGCGATGACGATGATGATACCTGCACCTGCGGCTCCAAGAAGGACGTCGCTGATGACATCTACTATGAGGTTACCTGCCCCACCTGCGGCGACACCATTCATCTCGATGATGACATTATCAGTCAGTGCGAGATCGATTGCCCCAATTGCGGCGAGAAGCTGGAGTTTGACCTCGAAGGCTAAATCTGTTTTCAGCAGCAAGTGCACTCTCAGGTGTGCATTTGTGCGCTGATGTATTCAGCAAAAGAACTGCACCCATAGGAGGCTGATCTGATCGGCTTTCTATGGGTGTTTCTGAAACATCTCCTGCGTAGTATCGCAGAATAATGAAAATCCGAGAGGGGTTGTAGTCCTTTGGCAAAGAAAGGCAGAAAGAAAAATGTGGCAAGCGGCTCCGCAAATGTCCATAAGCGCGGCAGTGGTCAGGGCACAGGTCCTGTTGGACGTGCTGACGGATATTCCGCACGTCCTAACGGCGGAAGCAAACCGCATGGAAGCAAACCGTCCGGCGGCAGCAAGCCCAGCGGCGGCAATCACGCAAACCGTCCTCCCGTAAACACCGGCAAGCCGCACAGCGGTTCCGGTGATTTTGGCGGCGGCTCAACTCAGAGAAACGCTTCCCGTGGCATCGGTATGACCATACTTGGCTCACTGCTCAATGGTGCGCTCAATTCCGCAACCAGCTCCGGCAGCAGTCAGCAGACTGCACAGCAGTCCTCCGGCGGCGGACGTTCTATTCTCAGCCTGCTGAAGACCAACAAGACCGCAAGAATGATTGCCATTATCCTCGGCGTACTGCTGATATGGTACATCATCTCCGGCGGCAACTGCGGCGGTGGCTGCACCATGCCCGCCATGACCGACTATTCGGATTTCTCCCAGTACGGTGTTGCAGGCGAGGTTACCACCGAGCAGAACGCCGACCTTTCAGTCTCCAATCAGGCGAGAGATAAGCGCACCGTCCTCAAGGGCGATGGCTCCGACACCGCCACCATCATGGTTTACATATGCGGTTCCGACCTTGAGAGTAAGTACGGAATGGCAACCTCCGACATAAAGGAAATGATCAAGGCCAACGTGGGTGAAAACGTCCGCGTCATTATCCAGACCGGCGGTGCCTCCAAGTGGCAGAACTCCACCATCAGCAACAGTAAGAATCAGGTCTACCGCGTTACCGGTCAGGGTCTTACCCTGCTTGAGGAGTTTGGTCAGACCAAGATGACCGACCCTAAGAATCTTGCAAACTTTATCCAGTATTGCGAAAAGAACTTCCCCGCAGACCGCTATGGCCTTATCTTCTGGGACCACGGCGGAGGATCGGTCAGCGGCTACGGTCACGATGAAAAGTTCAAGGGCGATGCAATGACCCTCGATGAGATAAACACCGCCCTCAAGGACGGTGGCTGCGTATTCGACTTCGTAGGCTTCGACGCCTGCCTGATGGCCACGCTGGAAACCGCTCTTGTGGTTGAGAAGTACGCCGATTACCTCATCGCTTCCGAGGAAACCGAGCCCGGCATCGGCTGGTACTACACCAACTGGCTCAACGAGCTTTCCCAGAATCCTTCTATGAGCACCGTTGAACTGGGCAAGAATATCATCGACGACTTCGTAGTCATGTGCGGCAAGGCTTCCCCCCGCGACAAGACCACCCTTTCCATCGTCGACCTTGCAGAGCTTGCAGGCACCGTTCCCGAATCCTTCGCCAGCTTTGCTTCCTCTACCAACGACCTTATCCAGTCGGATAGCTACAAGCAGGTTTCCGATGCCCGCAGCAGTGCCCGTGAGTTCGCCTCCGGCATCAATCAGGTTGACCTTGTCAATCTCTGTGAAGGCATCGGCAGCGACGAGGCAGTGCAGTTTGCAAAGGTGCTGAGAAAGTGCGTCAAGTACAACCGCACCAGCCCCAACATCGCCAACGCCAACGGCATTTCCATCTACTTCCCCTATGGACGTGCCAGCAATATGAACAGTGCGCTCAGCACCTACGACAAGATAGGTCTGGACGATTCCTACAGCGATTGCATCAAGAGCTTCGCCAGTATGTCTGCGGGCGGACAGATTGCCTCCGGTACAGCAGGCTCTCTTACCGATTCCCTCTTTGGCAGTGCATCAAGCTCCGGCGGCGGTGCTTCCCTGCTTGACATGATGACCATGCTGGGCGGCGGTCAGTCCGCAGGTGGCAGCAATAACGACCTTATCGGTGCGGCTCTGTCTGCTTTCCTCGGCAATCCCAACGCTTCCTCCATCACCGGCATCGCTTCCGGTGCGGCAGAGGATTGGTTCAGCCCCCGTCTGGTTACCGATTCTGTCGAATATTATCAGCAGAATTACCTTGATCCCGACAGAATCTTCGTCACCGAGCTTCCTGACGGCTCTCAGGTGGTTGACCTGAACGACAAGGAATGGGATCTTGTTCAGGACATTCAGCTCAACGTCTTTGTTGAGGACGAGGACGGCTACATCGACCTGGGCATGGACAATGTCTACGAGATGGACGAAAACGGAGACCTCATCTTCGACTATGACAACACATGGCTTACCCTCAACGGCAATGTTGTCAGCTACTACATGATCAGCAACGATGTCAGCGGCGACAACTATGTCATCACCGGTCGTGTGCCCGCCCTGCTCAACGGAGAGCGTGTGGACATCATTCTGGTGTTCGATACCGCCAATCCCGACGGCGTTGTTGCCGGCGCTCGCCCCGTCTACACCGACGAAACAGACACCTTCTCCAAGGGTCTTATCGAAATCAAGGAAGGCGATGTCATCGACTTCCTCTGCGACCATTACTCCTTCGATAAGAAATATGACAATTCCTATTTCCTCGGTGAGCAGTATGTCGTAGAAGGTGAGCTGAAGGTTGCCAATATGGACATCGGCGAGGGCAACAAGCTGGTTACCTATTGTCTGACCGACATCTACGGCAACGAGCTGTGGACCGATGCAGGACGTGTAGAGCCCTATGCTGAATAAGCAAAGATAAAACAAAACAGCATAAGATAACGAAAGACCGCTGCAAGCTCCAAAAGAACCTGCAGCGGTCTTTAAGTTAACAGTAAGTGTTCAGGCAGAATTGCCCGTTCAGGAGAGAAAATCCCTCAGCATTCTGCTGTAGCTGGGGCGCTTTATCTTGCGAAGTGCCTTTGCCTCAATCTGGCGAATACGTTCACGGGTCACGTTAAAACGCTGCCCCACGTCCTCCAGTGTGTGGCTGATGCCGTCCTCCAGTCCGAAGCGGAGACGAAGCACCTCGCATTCCCTCTTAGTGAGGGTGCTGAGCAGTGCCTCAAGGTATTCCTTCATCATGGAGCTGATGGCGGCATCGTCGGGGTTAGCCATGGTTTCGTCGGGAATAAAATCACCGAGATGGCTGTCCTCTTCTTCGCCGATGGGTGTGTCCAGAGAAACAGGGTCAAGCACAGTGCGCATAACCTCGCGTACCTTGTCAGGGGATTCGCCCAGCTTTTCGGCAATCTCCTCACAGGTGGGCTCACGTCCCAGAGTGTTGAGAAGCTGGAAGGAGGCGCGGCGAATACGTCCATTGAATTCGCTCATATGTACAGGCAGGCGAATCATGCGGGACTGGTCGGCGATGGCGCGGGTAATAGCCTGACGAATCCACCATGTGGCGTAGGTGGAAAACTTGAAGCCCTTGCTGCCGTCGAACTTTTCAACAGCCTTGATAAGGCCCAGATTGCCCTCCTGAATGAGGTCAAGCAGGGGGAGTCCGTGACCAAGCAGACGCTTTGCGATGCTGACCACCAGACGCAGGTTGGCTTCAATAAGCCTTCTCTTTGCCTCCCCGTCGCCCTCGGCAATGCGGGCGGCAAGCTGAATCTCCTCCTCAGGTGTCAGCAGGGGAATCTTTCCGATTTCCTTCAGGTAAAGCTTGACTGCATCATCGGTTTCATTGCCGGAGGTGTTCTGTGCCTCGGCGGCTTCTGCGGTACCGGCATCGGTGTCGGCAAGCTCAATGTCCAGAACTTCCTCGTCGGTTATTTCGATGCCGCTGCTTTCCACCAGCTCGTAGATGCTTTCAAGCTGCTCTTCACTGAGGTTAAATTCCAGCAGGGAGTCCAGTATTTCCTGACTGCTGACCCCGCCACGCTGCTTCCATTCGTCAATAAGTGTCCTGACGGTCGTAGTGATGCTGTTATTGATATTCTCCATAATAACCATTCCCCCTTGTTTGTTCACTCACATCCAAAATAATCAATATATCGTTCAGTAAAATTCAATAACTCAGTCAGTGCCTCCTTAAGAATAGCCCTTCAGCTTGTTGCTGCGGTTGGGGTGACGGAGCTTGCGGATTGCCTTTGCCTCAATCTGGCGGATACGCTCACGGGTAACGCCAAACTCTGCGCCGACCTCCTCCAGAGTGCGGCACTTGCCATCGTCCAGACCGAAGCGCAGGCGAATAACTCTGGTCTCACGCGGGGTGAGGGTCTCCAGTACTTCCTTCATCTGCTTCTTGAGCATTATATTGGAAACCGCATCGTCCGGTGCGGTTGCATCATCATCGGGGATAAAGTCACCAAGATGGCTGTCCTCTTCCTCGCCGATAGGTGTTTCCAGAGAAACAGGGTCCTGAGCAACGCGCAGAATCTCTCTGACGCGCTCTACAGGCATATTAAGCTCTTCTGCGATTTCCTCTGCAGAGGGCTCATGGGCATTCTCGTGGAGGAGCTGGCTGCGTGCGCGCTTGACCTTGTTGATGGTCTCCACCATGTGTACAGGTATGCGTATGGTGCGTGCCTGGTCTGCGATAGCGCGGGTGATAGCCTGACGAATCCACCATGTAGCATAGGTTGAAAATTTAAAGCCCTTGGTGTAGTCAAACTTCTCAACTGCCTTGATAAGACCCAGATTGCCTTCCTGAATCAGGTCGAGGAAATGCATACCGCGTCCAAGGTAACGCTTTGCAATGCTGACAACCAGACGGAGGTTAGCCTCGCTGAGTCGGTTTTTCGCAACGGGGTCGCCGTCCATAATGCGTATGGCCAGCTCGATTTCTTCCTCAGAGGTAAGCAGAGGCACACGACCTATCTCCCGAAGATATGCCTTGACAGGGTCGTCAATGAATAATCCCTCAGAGGAGTCAACAACGGTGTCGCCCTCGCCTGTGGAATCCAGCATGATGCTGTCAAGCTGAATGTCCTCCACAGGGTCTTCAACTATCTCAATGCCCTGCGCCTCAATGCGGTCATAGAAACGCTCCATCTGCTCCGGCTCAAAGTCGATTTCCGCAAGAGCGTCCAGTATTTCGTGGTTGGTCAAGCTGCCCTTCTGTTTGCCAAGGTCGATAAGGTCTCTTATCGCAGCCTTGCTGTCGGTTGCATTACCCATTTTAAATTCCTCCAATCAAATTTTGCATATCACAATCCTGCGCTTTAAATGTAATTGCTTCTTTGCAATCACTTCTTGCGCTTGGATAGGGCTTGCATATAGCTTGCAAGGTCAGCGTCCGTCATTCCGGAGAGGTCATCTGCGGTGGGGCGGGCGCGTTCCTCATTAATGATAGCGATATACTGCTCAATATCGCCAGCGGTGGCGAGTACAGCAGGTTCGCTGTTCAGGATTCGGGCTGCGGCACTGGTCTCGTCAGGCGTAAGCTGCTGCTCCAGCATCATCAGCGAAGGCTCGTTGCCGTTCTTTATCTGCTCCAGAACGGCTGCGTACAGCCTGCGGTTCATGGAGGTGACAAAGCTTTCGGGTGGCAGCCGCTGCTCAAGCCCCGCTGCCAGTGTCGGCGAAAGGGTTATGGCGGCAATAAGCGATTCCTCTGCCTTAGCCGCACGAAGATGCTGCTGGCGTTCGGGGTTAGAGCGTGTGCCCCCACCGGTAATCTCCTGCGCCATCGCTTTCAGTTCTTCGCGGCTTTCGTTGCGGCGCTGCTTGCGGCTTATAATGCCGAGCTGAGACATGATAGCCGACTTGTCCACACTGAGCTGCTCGGCAATGCGCCCTGCCCACACTTCCTGCTCAAGGGGATTCATCTTGCCCAGCAGCTCACAAATCTCCCGCAGACAGCGTACTCTGCCGTCGTAGGAGTCGATGTCGTGGTGGGAGATGATGCCCGCAATGAGAAATTCGGTGTCGCTGACGCTTCCGTTAATCAGGCTGCGCATGGATTCGGCACTGTGCGCCTTTATGTATTCATCAGGATCCATGTTGTCGGGTATCTGAAGTACCCGTATGTCCAGCCCCGTTGCGCGCAGTACGGGAATGGAGCGGCGTATTGCGTTCTGCCCTGCCTCGTCTCCGTCCTGGGAGAGTATGACAGTGCTTGTATATTTGGATAGCAGGCGCGCCTGTTCAGCCGTAAAGGCGGTGCCCTGCGAGGCGACAACATTGGTAATGCCCGCCTGCCACATGGCAATAACGTCCATAAAGCCCTCGGTAACAACAACGCTCTGGCTGCAGGTGGCCTTAGCCCAGTTGAGACCGTACAGGTTGTTGGTTTTCTTGTATACAGGAGTGTCGCTTGTGTTGAGGTATTTTCTGCCCTGATGCTCCTTCTCCATCGTGCGCCCGCCAAAGGCGATAACGCTGCCCTGCAGGTCGATGATGGGGAACATCACGCGGTTGCGGAAGCGGTCAGTAGGTGCGCCGGAGCGGTTGGAAAAGGAAAGATTCGCCGCCTCCAGCTCATCTGCGCGGAAGCCGAGGGAGATAAGATGCTTGGATAGCTTGTCCCAGCCATCGGGAGACCAGCCCAGACCGAAGTGGGCGATGGTCTTGTCGGTAAGCCCGCGCCCGTGAAGATAGGCAAGAGCCTCAGCACCCGCGGTAGTGTAAAGCTGCCTGTAAAAGAATCGGGCAGCCTCACGGTTGGCTTCCTTAATCCTGCGCCGCAGCAGCCCGATGCCATCGGAGCTGCCATCATCAGGCACCTCAATGCCCGCACGGTTGGCAAGCCACTTCACAGCCTCCACAAAGTCAAGCTGCTCGGCCTTCTCAATAAAGGTGATAACCGAGCCGCCTGTCTGGCAGCCGAAGCAGTAGAAGGAGCCGTTCTGCGGAAATACAGTAAAGGAGGGTGTTTTCTCCGAGTGAAAGGGACACAGCCCCTTCAGCAGGCGGCCGCTGCGCTTGAGCTGTACATACCCGCCGATGATTTCAGCAATATCGCTGCTCTGCCGCAGCTCATCAATAAAGGATTGGGGAATCAAGCGCACACCTCCTTTGCAAAGATACGCTTTTCAAAACAGCACAGCAATCAGTCTATGCGGAAACGGTGCAGTGCCGCCGCAAAAGCGTCAGGCAAATACTGCCCCTAAATGACATCCCACGACCGAGGAATGGTACACTGCATGAACATACGCACAGCGTAGCGGTCGCTCATGCCGGCGATGAAATCCACAATGGCACGCTCATCGCCGTCCTGCTGACGTATGATGCCGTACTGCTCAGGGAGCAGCTCAGGCGCGGCAAGGTAGTATTCAAAGAGATATTTTATCATGGATTCGGCTTTGGTTTCCTCTCCCTTGACCACAGGGTTGTGATAGATGTTGGCAAAGAGGAATTCCAGAAGCCGGTCGTATGCTGTCTGTACATCGCCTGCCATGCGTATGCTGCCGTCGGTGCTGTTTTCGATGGTCGACATGATCATCGCGGTGATACGGGCAGAGCTGCCTCTGCCAAGCACTTTGCTGACCTCCTTGGGCAGGTCGTCCTCGGAAAGGACACCCGCTCGGATAGAGTCGTCAATGTCGTGGTTTATGTAGGCGATGTGGTCGGCAAGGCGGACGATGCGCCCCTCAAGGGTGCGTGCCTCGGTGCCGCGTGTGTGGCACAGTATGCCGTCCCGCACCTCGCTTGTCAGGTTAAGTCCTTTGCCGTTTTTTTCAAGCCGCTCAACAACCCGCAGGCTTTGCTCAAAGTGACGGAAGCCGCCTGCCGCGACATCGTTGAGGGCGCGTTCTCCCGCGTGTCCGAAAGGGGTGTGCCCGAGGTCGTGCCCGAGGGAGATAGCCTCGGTAAGATCCTCGTTAAGCCGCAGTGCCCGGGCAATTGTGCGGGCGATTTGTGCAACCTCCAGCGTGTGGGTGAGTCTTGTGCGGTAGTGGTCACCCTCAGGCGCAAGGTAAACCTGCGTCTTGTGCTTCAGCCGTCGGAAAGCGGTGCAGTGTATGATTCTGTCGCGGTCGCGCTGAAAGCAGGTGCGTATGGGGCATTGCTCCTCGGGGGTACGCCTTCCCTCGCTGTCCGCGGAAAGCTTTGCGTGGGGGGAGAGCGTCTGCTGCTCAATCAGTTCGGTTTGTTCGCGTATGGTCATAGCTGCTTCACCTCCTGATATGCTGCGGATTTGCGGCGCGAAGAGAATAAATTTCTTCTCCTTAATTCTTATACGCCGCAAAATCAGATAAATCCTTTAAAAGATTGAAAGAAAATTTCGGAAAATAGAAATTTTGTGCCCATAACGTCATTGTCGGCAGGAAAATACAATAATCGCCCCATGTCTGCGCAAGAGGGGATAGGTGCTTTATTCTTCGGCGGTGTCGGGACAGGCAAAGAATTCCTCACCAAGCACAGTGACCTCGCATTGTCCGCAAGTGGCGTCAGCCAGCTTTCGTCCCAGTACCCCAAGCTGTTCGTCTGTCAGGTGGAAGGTAATCTCCACATTCTCGGCAAACGCGCTGTCGTCAATAAATCCACCCACCTCGGGAATTAGTGTGGACACCCTGCCGTACTGGGAATAATCGCACTGCACCGCGCATATCCTGCACTGACGCATGACGATGGGCTTGCCTGCTGCCACAGCAAGCGCAGCCCCGTGGGAGTAGGCGCGCACCAGCCCGCCCGCGCCCAGCAGCACGCCGCCGAAGTAGCGGGTGACCACCACCACAGCATCGGTTATACCGCCCTTTGTCAGCACCGAAAGCACAGGCTGTCCGGCGGTGCCGGAGGGCTCGCCGTCGTCGCTGTAGCGGCACAACCCGCCCTCACGCAGGCAGTAGGCGTATACGTTGTGGGTGGCATTCCAATGCTTGGTGCGTATATCTTCAATAAAGGCAATAGCTTCCTCTTCGGTTGTAACCGGCTTTATGTATCCGATAAAGCGGGAGCGCTTTTCAATGAATTCGTCCTGCGCCTCGACTGCAACGGTGCGATACTCCATCGTTTTCTCCTTTTGAAAATATGGGTCATCGTAATGAAACGGAAGGGGGGATACCTGCGTGCAAACCCGCGTGCAACATGCGACCCGATGCGGTCAGCATCTACATAAATTATAACGTAAATAATTGCACAATGTGTCGTCCGCGGGCGAAATTAATAAAAAATATACAGTTGTATGTTTTCTGCGGTGGGGCAGCCGTGACAATGCTCATTGAGCGCACAGGGGAGAGCGTCACAGCACGAAAACAAAGGCGGTGCTTTTTCGGCACCGCCTTTTTGAGCAAATTGAATATGGAACCTTACTTGTCCAGACCAAAACGCTTCTTAAAGCGCTCGACACGTCCGCCGGTGTCAACAAGCTTCTGCTTACCGGTGAAGAACGGATGGCACTTGGAGCAAATTTCGACGTGGATGTCCTTTACGGTAGAACGGGTCTCGATGACGTTACCGCAAGCGCATTTGATGGTAGTAGCCTCGTACTTGGGATGGATGTCTGCCTTCATTGATTTTCACCTCACATGCAGAAATTGTGTCTGCGATATACTCGTAAACGCTGAAATATTATAGCACGGCGAAAACCAAAATGCAATAGTAAATTTCAAAAAATCTTATCTAATGCAAATCACAGGGCTTGGTTAATATCCAATATAGTATCCGAGCGCAAGCATGCCCACCGTAATCGCCAGTATTATCGTCTGGAAAATGAACGTCCAGCTTATCCACTTGCCGAAGTTTACTCCGATAAGGCTCAGCGAAATCAGCAGAATGGGGCTGGTGGGGTAGAAGAGGTCGGAGAAGCCGTCGCCAAAGACAAAGGCGAGTACAACAAGCTGGCGGGAAAGACCGGTAATGTCAGCCAGCGGTGCCAGCAGGGGGATAAGCAGCATCGCCTCAGCCGAGCCCGAGGCAACAAACAGGTTAACAAAGAGGGAAATGGCATAGATGACAAACACCACTGTCAGCGGGGAAACATCAGTGGTCAGCTGCTCGGCGTAGAGCAGTATGGTGTCAAGGCATTTGGATTCCTCAAGCACATACTTGATGGAGCTCGCCATGAGTATGAGCAGCACCGCAGGCAGAACACTTGCCGCGCCCTTGAAGAATGAGCCCCAGAATTTGCCTGCCTTCATGCCGGAAACAAGGCAGGTTACAAGACCCGCGATAAAGAATACAACACCGATAACCGGCATGATAACGGAGGAAAGGGTGCTGATAAAGGCAGAGGCGATAATCAGACCGATGCCGATGGCGATGCATACGGCAAAGCAGGTAAGGCTGCGGGACTTTCTCTTGTCGTAGCAGAAAGCATACTGTATGTCCACCCAGCGGACGATGCTCTCTGGGTCATAGACAAGGGAGCGGCTGGGATTCTTTTCCACGCTGCGGGCATAAATGTTGAGGAAGAGAATCAGCACGCCGTAAACCAGCGCGAAGGTAAGTATGCGCAGACCCACGCCGGAGAAGAGCGGCAGACCCGCCAGCGACTGAGCGATACCGACAGTGAATGGATTGGTGATGCCACAGGAGAAGCCGCAGCCGACAGCCAGCAGGCTCATGCCAAGACCCACCAGTGCGTCCCAGCCCAGCGCGTAGGCGAGAGCCACAGCGATAGGCACAAGGGGGACAGCTTCCTCAAAGGTGCCCACCATCGAGCCAAGCATCATAAAGAAGAAGGATACGATGGCAAGCAGCAGATATTTCTTTTCGTTAAAACGCTCGTAAAGTGAGCCGAGCATATATGCCAGCGTGCCGGCAGCGTCCAGTGCGTAAAAAGAGCCACCGACCAGAAGCAGAAAGATGCTGATGGCAAGCACCGTCACAGCGTCCTTTGATGTGAGGACGAGGAAAGGGGAGGCAAGCCACTTGATAAAGGAAATACCGCCCTCGGTTTCGGCGTAAGTGCCATTGATGACGGTTTCCTGACCGTTGATGACCTCGCGCTGAAACTCTCCGTGGGGAATCACAGTTGTCAGGCCGTAGGTGGCAATCATCAGAACGACGATCATCACCAGCGCCATAATGAACGAGCTGAAGTTAATATTAAATACTTTGGTGTTCTCGTTTTGCTTGGAAGAAGACAGTGTGTTTTCCATAAGAGAAAACTCCTTTCCGTTATCATGAAACATTGAATGCAGCGAGCCGGGAAAACTGTGCCATTTAAACATACAACACGGAACTTGTAACGACACAGGACTCACGTCATCAAGGTTAACGCAGTTAACATCATAACACATCAGCATAATTTTTGTAAAGAAAAATGTTCAAAAATGTAAAAAATATTAAGATGCAGTGAGCTGCAGGTAAATCCGCAAGAAAAACAAACGAAATCGAGAAACATAGCTTTAGCAATAATCCAGTATTATCGCGTTTTCTTGTAACGATGCAGATTTTCATCGTGCAATTGCCCGCCTGCTTTACCATCTGCACTGCTTTTCTTGGTAATGCGCAGGCGACATCGCAAACGAAAAAACATCAAGTGCTTGACGCACAGAGGGGATTATGATAAAATATTGCCAAAATATATAGGTTAGCACAGCGAATTTTCGTCATAGCTGTGCCGCCTGTATCAATGCATAAAGGAGATTTTGTATGAACATTCTGTCCCAGCTCAACTCTGTGCCAATGTACATGATATGCGGCGGCATCGTCATGTTCGTGGCATTGGTGTGCCTCGTGTTTATGGTAAGGGCATACCGTGCAGGTAAGGCAATCGGCATGGATACATCAAAGATGAAGCGTGCCATAATCGCCAGCGCAACCTTCTCCATTCTGCCCGGTGTGGGTATCTTGTTGGGTGTTATCGCCCTTTCAGGCAGCCTTGGCACACCATGGCCGTGGCTGCGCCTGTCGGTCATCGGCGCACTGCACTACGAAACACAGGTGGCACAGGCTGCCGCGGAGCAGGTCGGAATGAATACCCTTTCCTCTGCGGAGATGACCCCTAAAGCCTTTACAACCATCGCCCTGCTCATGAGCGTCTGCATCATGTGGGGCATGGTGCTGTCCATCTTCTTTAATAAACGCTACAGCAAGAAGCTGACAGGTGATGATAAGCCCGAAAAGAAAAAAGGACCGGGCTTTGGTGACAGCGCAATGACTGCCATGTTCATCGGTCTTGTGTGTGCCTACATCGGCAGCTATCTGGGCAATTTCGTTTCCGGCAACGGTAACTTTACCTTCACAGGCAACTGGATGCCGCTGGCAGTTGCGGCAGTATCCGCACTGACAATGGCGGGCTTCATCTGGCTGCAGGAAAAGAAGAAACAGGCTTGGGTGGAGAGCTTCTCCGTCGCAGGCAGTATGATACTCGGCATGGCGGCGGCAGTGCTGCTGGGCATGGCATTCTAAGCGAAGGAGGAAACAGAAATGGATAACGAGAACATCATCATCAATAATACAGAAAATGCCGAAGAAACCGCAGAGATAATCGCGGAAACCGTTTCCGAAACCGAAACTGCTCCTGCAAACCCCGCATTTGAAAAGTACAGTCAGCGTACCCACATCATCGGTCGGATTGCAAGCGGCATCGTCCTGATAATGCTGCTGGGTGCCCCCTTCATCATGGGTCTTTTCCTTGGCGCAATGCCCGACCTGGGTGCCGTGGGAAAGGGCTTCCTCTCGGTCGGTCTTATCTGGACGATCAGCAGCGTGGTTGAGTACCTTGTCTATACCCCCATGCTGGGTGCAGGCGGCGGATACCTTGCATTCATCACCGGCAACCTTATTAATATGAAGATACCCTGCGCCATCAATGCGAGAGATATTGTCGGCGCAAAGAGCGGCACTGCGGAGAATGAGATTATCTCCACCCTGTCCATTGCAACGTCCTCCCTTGTCACCATCGTTGTGCTGGCACTGGGTGTCCTGCTCCTTGCTCCCCTTCAGCCTGTGCTGCAGAGCCCCGCTCTTCAGCCGGCTTTCGAGAATGTGGTACCCGCCCTCTTCGGCGCGATGGCATACAAGTATTTCCGAGGCAATATGAAGATAGCCGCAGCCCCGCTGCTGATAATGAGCGCGCTCTTCGTGCTTGTGCCCTCCCTGACCGGCTCCACCAGCTTCATGATTATCCCCAGCGGAATCATGGCAATCGGTCTTTCCTTCATCTACTTCAAGGCACAGCAGAAGAAAAATGCCGACAAGTAATCCTCCTGTCATAAAGGAAAGGGGTTGCAACCAATTATGATAAAGTATGTTCTTTTCGCCCTTGCGGCTGTGGCAGGAGTGTTTCTCTTCCTGCTGATTATCGCCATTCTGCGCACGCTGCTCATGCCCCGTAAACGCTCCGAGTATGTGCCGCAGCCCGATGAAGAGCGTTCTCAGAAATATGCAGAGCTGCTCTCGGAGATGGTGCAGTGCGAAACAGTCTCTCACGCCAACGTGGAAGAAACGGAGAAATTCCTCCGCTTCCATGAGCTGCTCGCCCGCCTCTTCCCGCTGGTACACGAGAAGCTGGAAAAGACGGTCATCGACGGCAATCTGCTCTACCGCTGGCAGGGCAAGAGCAGTGAAAAGCCCATCGTGCTGATGGGTCATCAGGACGTTGTCCCCGCCGAGGGCGAGTGGACACACGAGCCTTTCGCCGGCGAAATAGCCGACGGCAAGGTGTGGGGACGCGGCTCAGGTGACACCAAGGCAACGGTCATGGCATTTCTGCAGGCGGCAGAGGAGCTGCTGGCAGAGGGCTATGTGCCGGAGAATGACGTCTACCTTGCCTCCTCCTGTACGGAGGAATGGGCAGGCGGCGGCGCGGCAAAGATAGTCGAAGAACTCAAGCGCAGAGGTGTGCGCCCCTTCCTCGTCTGCGACGAGGGCGGCAGCATCGTAACCAAGCCCATCGGCGGCTTGGAGGGCTACTACGCCATGGTGGGCGTATTTGAAAAGGGACAGGGAAATGTGTGCTTCACCGCCCGCAGCAGCGGCGGTCACGCCAGCACCCCCGGCAAAAACACCCCCATCGCCCGTCTGGCAGCCTTTGTCAACGAGGTGGAAACCAAGAATCCTTTCAAGGTAAAGATGCCCAAGGCAGTGTCGGTAATGTTCAGGCGTCTCTCCCGCTACGCCCCCTTTGGGCTGCGTCTGGTGCTTGGCAATCTGTGGCTCTTCACGCCGATAGTCAAAAAGGTTATGCCCGCCATCTCCTCACAGGCGGCTGCAATGCTCAAGACCACCTGCGCTTTCACCATGCAGTCCGGCTCCGATGCCGCAAACGTGCTTCCGCAGGAGGCCTCCGTCTGGGCGAATATGCGTTTCATTCCCCATCAGGGCGAAGAAGAAAGCCTGAAAGTTATTCGTGCCGTTGCCGAAAAGCATGGTCTGGAGATGCTCGTGCGCAATTCCTCCGACTACACCCAGCCCGTCAACATTCGCGGCGAAGCCTTCAAGCGTGTGGAAGCGGTCATAAAGCAGACCTTCCCCGGTCTGCCCTGCAGCCCCTATGTCGTCACTGGCGGCACCGATGCCCGGTTCTATCAGGAAATCTGTGATAGCTGCATACGCTTTGCCCCCGTCATCTACGGTCCTGAGCAGCTTAAGGGTATGCACGGCATAGACGAAAACATCGAGTGTGCCTGCCTGCCCGGTGCAGTGGACTTCTACAAGAACATGATTAAGGCAAAATAACCGAGAAAAGAACGAAAAAAAGAGAACGGAAAAATCAAATGGAAATGAAAGAACATCAGGTCTCCCGCCAAACGGTGTACGAGGGCAAAATCATCTGCGTACACAGAGATAATATCCTGACCGCTGACGGCAACCCCGCCCTGCGCGAGATAGTGGAGCATCATGGCGGCGTGTGCTGTGCCGCCCTCAACGACCGCGGTGAGCTTGCCTTTGTCAGCCAGTACCGCTATGCCTACGATAAAGTGGTCATGGAGCTTCCCGCAGGCAAGCTGGAGCGTGGGGAAGAGCCTTTCGCCGCAATTCAGCGTGAGCTGCAGGAGGAAACAGGCGCGGTGGGCACCGACTGGCAGGATTTGGGCGAGCTGTACCCGACCCCCGGCTACTGCACCGAGATAATACATCTCTACTCCTGCCGCGTAAAGTCCATCGGCGAAACCCATTTCGACGAGGACGAAAATCTGGAAATCCGCTTCATTCCTCTGGAAGAGGCGGTGCGCATGGTCATGGCAGGTGAGCTGCCCGATTCCAAAACGCAGGCGCTTGTCATGCGTGTGTGGTTTGCCGAACAGCAAAAAAGAAAGTAAAACAAGCAAAAAGAGAGCGTGGACTGAAAACAGCCCACGCTCTTTTGCGTATCGGAATTGATTGCTTACTTTGTGAAGAGAGCCTTGTGGAAGACCTTCTTGCCCTTGCGGATAATGACCTGACCGTCCTTGAAGCTGTCGGCGCTGATGACTGCCTTGACGTCGGTAATCTTCTGGTCATCGACCGAAACGCCGCCCTGCTCGATAAGTCTGCGTGCTTCGCCCTTGGACTTTGCAAGGCCGCAGCATACCATCAGACCGGTTACTTCGATAGCACCGTCGACAAAGTCGTCAGCGGAAAGCTGGGTGGAGGGCATATCTGCGCTGTCACCGCCTGCGCCGAAGATGGCGCGTGCAGCAGCGCGGGCCTTGTCGGCCTCCTCCTGACCGTGGACAATCTTGGTAACCTCGTAGGCGAGGATTTCCTTGGCATCGTTGATGCGTCCGGTGCCCTGCCACTCTTCCATAGCCTCGATTTCCTCAACGGGCAGGAAGGTGAGGAACTTCAGGCACTTGATAACGCTGCTGTCCTCGGTGTTGCGCCAGTACTGGTAGAAGTCGTAGGGGCTGGTCTTATTCGGGTCAAGCCATACGGCGCCGCCCATGGTCTTGCCCATCTTCTTGCCGTCGCTGGTGGTCAGCAGGGCAAAGGTCATGCCGTAGACCTCCTTGCTCTCCACACGGCGCACAAGGTCGATACCGCCGAGAATGTTTGCCCACTGGTCATCGCCGCCCAGCTCAAGCTGGCAGCCGTACTGCTGATTCAGGCACAGGAAGTCGTAGCTCTGCATGAGCATATAGTTGAATTCGATAAAGGAAAGACCTCTCTCCAGACGGCTCTTGAAGCACTCTGCGGTGAGCATCTTGTTGACGGAGAAATGCACGCCGATGTCGCGCAGGAAGTCGATGTAATTGAGACCCAGCAGCCAGTCCGCGTTGTTGAGCATAACTGCCTGACCCTCGGAGAAATCAACCACGTTGGACATCTGCTTGACGAAGCACTGTCCGTTGTAGGCGATGGTTTCCTTGGTCATCATGGAGCGCATATCGGTGCGTCCGGTGGGGTCACCGACCATAGCGGTGCCGCCGCCGATTACAGCGATGGGCTTGTGACCTGCCTTCTGCATATGGGACATAATTATCATCTGCAGCAGATGACCGACATGAAGGCTGTCGGCAGTGGGGTCAAAGCCGATGTAGAAGGTAACAGGCTTGCCGCTGCCCAGCAGCTCGCGTATCTTTTCCTCGTTGGTGGTCTGCGCGATAAGTCCGCGCCGCTTCAGCTCGTCAAAAACATTCATGTTGTAATTCCTCACATAGTATGATATATTACTAATAAAATGGGAAACAAAAACGACATAACCAAAATGTTGTTAAAGCCTAATTTAACACAAAAGATTCGGTTTGTCAACCATACTGGGGGTATACATATGCCTGTGGACAAGGAACGATTTGCAAATGCCTGCAGGCTTTCTGCGGAAAGGGAGCGCAGCGGCATCGGAATGCTGTCGGAGAAGGGGATACATAACGCCCTCAAGTGCTATTACGAGCCGGATACCACCCGCCACGAGGTGCCCATAGGCGGCTACGTTGCCGACATTGCGGGAGAGGACGGCATCATCGAGATACAGACCGCCACCTTCGGCAAAATGAAAGAGAAACTCACCCGTTTCCTTGAGGTCACAAATGTAACCATCGTCTATCCCTGTGTGGTCAACAAGCGGGTCTATGTGCTTGACCCCGAAACGGGTGAGGTGCTGTACAGCCGCAAATCCCCCAAGCACTGCACCAAGTACAGCCTGCTCCATGAGCTTTGGGGGATAAGAGAGCTGGTGGACAACGAGCGGCTGCGTATATGCATAGCTTTCCTCGATGTGGAGGAATATCGCCCCAAACAGGAGCAGCGCGGGCGCAGAAGAGGGAGAAGAGGTCCTGACAGCCGCGTTGAGCGAATGCCCACCGCCCTGCTTGATGAGCTGTGGCTGTGCTGCAGGGACGACTACTGCACCTTCCTGCCGGACACCCTGCCCGAGCAGTTTACCGCAAAGGACTACACCGCCGCCACAGGTATGCGCAGCTTCGAGGGCGGCATGGCAGTGTCACTGCTGTGCAAGCTTGGCATGATTGAGAAAGTGGGCAAACGCGGCAATGCCTATTTGTACGAAAGGCGTATTTGAAAAATAACAAGCAGGGCAGGGAATAAGTCCCGTGATCCCTGATATTACAGAATCCCAAAGGAGAAAACCATGAACATATTTCAGAAACTCGACATTCTGGGCGCGATTCTCGGAGTAAACCCCGATGCCCTCGACCCCGAAATCATACTTGACGGTATGCCCCAGTGGAACAGCGCGGCACAGCAGCGACTCTGCGACTATGTCAGGAAGCAGAACGGATTTACTCTCACCGCACAGCGCCTTGCAACACTGACCACCATTCAGGACGTGCTCGACCTGATGTAGCATTAGAGAAAAGAGGGGCAAACAGCCAATGACAGAAAAACTGTACGATGCTGACAGCGGAATGCGGGAGTTTTCCGCAAGGGTGCTGTCCTGCGAGGCTCAGAAAAAGGGCTGGACAGTGGTGCTCGACCGCACTGCCTTCTTTCCCGAGGGCGGCGGTCAGCCGGGTGACACAGGCACGCTGGGTGGCGTGCGCGTCACCGATACCCGCATAAAGGACGGCATCATCTATCACTATACCGAAAGCCCTCTGGAGCAGGACACAAGCGTTACCGGCGTCATCGACTGGGAGCAGCGCTTCCGCAGAATGCAGAATCACTCCGGTGAGCATATCGTTTCCGGTACAATCCACAGGCTATTCGGTTATAACAACGTGGGCTTCCATATGGGCAGCGAGGATGTTACCATCGACATAGACGGTCCCATGACCGAGGAGAATATCCGTGAGGTCGAGCGGCTGGCAAACCGTACCGTGTGCGAAAACGTCAGCATCATCGCCCGCTATCCCGACGGGGAAGAGCTGAAAACGCTGGAATACCGCAGCAAGCTGGATTTAACGGAGAATGTGCGCATCGTCACCATAGAGGGCTGCGATATGTGCGCCTGCTGTGCGCCCCATGTGGCACGCACAGGGGAGATTGGCATAATCAAGCTGCTGGATTTCGGCAGCTACAAGGGCGGTGTGCGCATACATATGCTCTGCGGATATGATGCTCTGGAGGATTACGAGCGCCGCTGTGATGCCACGCGCCGCCTCTCCGCGCTGCTTTCGGCAAAGCAGGGCGAGGTGGCAGAGGCTGCGGAAAGGCTGGCGGGAGAGCTGTCTGCCTGCAAGCAGGAGCTGGCTCGTTTGCGCAAGACGTACATTGATATGCGCGCAAAGGAAATAGCCCCCACCGATGGCGACATCTGCATAGTGGAGCAAGACCTCACCCGTGAGGATATGCAGCGTCTGGCAGATGCCGCAGCGGACAAGTGCGGCGGTCTGTGTGCCGTATTTTCCGGCAGCGATGCCGCAGGCTACAGCTATGTGATAGTCAGCCGCCACGATGACCTTACCGCCCTGCGCGGAAGAATCAATGAACTGCTCAAGGGCAAGGGCGGCGGCTCAAAGGAGATGCTCAGCGGCAAGGCAGGCTGCACCCGCAGCGAAGCGGAAGCCATGCCGAGTCTCTTAAGACAGCAGTAACCGGGCAAATTTCCCGATAACAAAAGACCGAAAGAAAAAGGAAAATAATACATGTCATTTACGCTGATAAAGAAGGAAAAGACTGCCCGCAGAAGCCGCTTTGAAACGGTGCATGGCACAGTGGAATTGCCGGGCTTTATGAATGTCGCCACTGCCGCTGCCATACGCGGCGGTCTTTCGGCATTTGACCTGGAGCAGCTTGACTGTCAGGTCATGCTGTGCAATACCTACCATCTGCATCTGCGCCCGGGCGATGATGTCGTCAGGCAGATGGGTGGTCTGAGGGGCTTCACCGGCTGGAAAAAGCCAACCCTCACCGACAGCGGCGGTTTTCAGGTGTTTTCCCTCTCGGGGCTGCGCAAGATAAACGAGCAGGGTGTAAACTTCCGCTCCCACATCGACGGCAGACCCATCTTCATGGGCCCCGAGGAGAGTATGCGTATCCAGTCCAATCTTGGCTCCACCATCGCCATGGCATTTGACGAATGTGTGGAAAACCCCGCCGAGTACGGCTACACCAAGAGCAGCTGCGCCCGCACAGTGCGTTGGCTGGAGCGCTGCAAGGCAGAGATGCAGCTTCTCAACAGCCGCGAGGATACCCTCAATCCCAATCAGATGCTTTTCGGCATCAATCAGGGCAGCACCTACGAGGATCTGCGCATAGACTGCATGAAGCGCATTGCCGAAATGGATCTGGACGGCTATGCCATAGGCGGTCTGGCTGTCGGAGAATCGGCAGAGGATATGTACCGCATCATCGAGGCGGTAGAGCCCTTTATGCCCGCCGACCGTCCCCGCTACCTCATGGGTGTTGGTACACCGGCAAATATTCTGGAGGCAGTAAGACGGGGCGTTGACCTCTTCGACTGCGTCATGCCCAGCCGCAACGCAAGGCACGGTCATGTATTCACCTCCGAGGGCATACGCAACATGAACAACGCCAAGTACAAGACCGACAGCAAGCCGCTGGACGAGCGCTGCAATTGCCCCACCTGTCAGAATTATTCCCGCGCCTATATCCACCACCTCATCAAGGCACAGGAGATGCTTGCCCACCGCCTGTGCGTCCAGCACAATCTCTACTACTACAACCACCTCATGCAGGATATCCGTGATGCTCTGGACGAGGACAGATTCGAGCAGCTTTATCGCGAACGCATCGACATAGTCGCCACAAGAATATAGCCAATTCAAAAAGCCACCCGCGTCGGATGAAGTGCACCCCAAAATTTAGACAAAAGAAAATATTAACTTGCTTGTGAATGAGTTCGGTATTGCACCGGACTCATTCCTTTTAGTTTTAAGGAAATTCTGTCGTTGTTGTAGTAGTGAATGTATTTTCGT